>JAITWF010000115.1 GCA_031285415.1 Deferribacteraceae bacterium | reverse complement strand
TAATATGAGGATCGGCTTCACATACGACCTAAAGGATGATTATATAAAGGCTGGCTTCACCGCCGAAGAGGCGGCGGAGTTTGATAGTATAATCACGATAAACGCCGTCGATAGCGCTATTACGCAGATGGGGCATACGGTGGTGCGAATCGGCAACGCCGCAAGCCTGATGGAGCGACTCCTTGCTGGCGAGCGGTGGGATCTCGTCTTTAATATCGCCGAAGGGGTGCGAGGCTCTGGCAGAGAGTCGCTAGTGCCAGCCCTTCTGGACGCATATAAGATTCCGTATACCTTTTCAGACCCACTTACGCACGCTATTACATTGAATAAAGCTATCACGAAACAGATCTTGAGGGATTCAAAGATCCCTACAGCAGATTTTATGCTCGTCCACTCTGCCGATAGTATGCCGAAGCCAAAATTTCCATATCCCTGTTTCGTAAAACCGACAAGCGAGGGAACAGGTAAGGGGATCACCCCTAAATCTAAGGTGTACGACTACGGTTCGCTCGTTAATCACGCCAGGGAGCTGATTATGGAGTTCAAGCAGCCTGTGATCGTGGAGCCGTTCCTCATAGGCAGAGAGGTGACGGTGGGGATCCTTGGCACAGGTGAAAGTGCAAGGTGTGCAGGGGTGATGGAGGTATCGTTCACCGATAAGGCTGATTCCGATATTCACTCATATTATAATAAAGAGTTCTGTGAGATCGCTGCAAAGTATGATATAGTAGATGATGATTTTGCCAAACTTTGTGCAAAATATGCATTAGAGGCGCATAAGGCACTGAATATAAAGGATGCCTGCCGTGTGGATATGCGAGCAGACGCCAGCGGCGAGCCATTTATTATGGAGATAAATACACTACCAGGACTTATGCCAGAACGGTCTGATCTTGTGCTTCTTTGCACCAAAGCTGGCATGAAATATGATGATATTATCGAAAATATTATAAATTCGGCGGTGTTGCGACTATGATAATTGCTATCTGCTACGATATGCCCACTACACAGGAGCTTGCGCCCGATCTGCAAGATACGCTAGAGCAGGTGAAGTATGTAGAGGAACATCTGACGCTTCTGGGGCATACAGTCAAGATTATTCCATATATGGGCAGATCGCAGGAGTTTATCAATAATCTCAAGGCGACCAATCCAAATGTAGTATGGAATCTATTTGAAAGCTTTCAGGGGAGCGAGGCGGAGCAGTTTAAGGGTGTAATGCTTCTTGAATCTGCCGAGATTTCCTTCACTGGTAGCTCTGTGCAGTCGATGATGTTCTGCGCAGATAAGACGATCACTAATAATATTCTGAAAGAGGCTGGGATTAACGTTCCATTCCAATATGTACTGAATGACACAGAGGAAATGCCTGCCAATCTATATAAATGGATCTTTAAGCCAGCCAAACTGCACGGCTCTGTAGCGATCTCCGATAAATCGGTGATGGAGCTGTATAGCGAGAAGGAGGTTGTGGAGATCCTCAATAGGGCTCGCCCAGAGCTAGAGATCTACGCTGAGGAGTATATCGACGGCAGAGAGTTTTCTGTTACCCTTCTCGACCGAGGGCTGGGGCTACTACCGATCGCTGTTGCCGAGATGCGGTTTATAAACTATCCGCAGGATAAACCGAAGATATTGAACTATAACTCGAAATGGGATGAAGAATCCGAAGATTTTAAGAATACAAAGCGAACGTTTAACCACGCCCCCGAAGATCGGGCGATGGTGGCGGAGATGATCGATATCGCCGCAAAGACTGCCAGTGTACTGAATCTGGAGGGCTTCGCTCGTATCGATTTCCGCTGTGATGCAGGCAGAACGCCGTGGGTGATCGACGTAAACCCAAACCCTGGCTTGGGGGATGATAGCGGATTTATGGCGGCGTGCCGAAGGGCTGGATTAACGCCAGAGAAGGCGATCGACGCAATTATCTGGGCGGTGAAAAGGTGACGCTCTCTCTCCGCTATACATTAAAACCCACTGACGCAGATACAGTTGCCGATATCTGTACTGATACCGCCTTCTTTCGAGATGATGAGATTCAGATCGCTAGGGAGCTTGTCGAGGAGACGCTTGCAAACCCGAATAGCGGCTATAGCTTTATCTTTGCGGAGATTGATGGCGAGGTCGTCGGATATATATGCTACGGCGATATCCCAGGCACCGTTGGTAGCTTTGAGATCTACTGGATCGCAACGTTGAAGAGGTGCCAGGGGCAGGGCGTGGGAGCAACACTTCTAAAAGCCGCCGAAAACGCATTGAGAGAGTTAAACGCTAGACATATCTATATACACACATCTGGAACGGAGTTGTACACTCCAACAAGGAACTTTTATCTAAAAAATGAATATGCGCAGGTGGCAGAGCTAACAGATTTCTATATGGTGGGCGATTCGGAGCTGATCTTTAGAAAGGTGTTAAAATAAGAAGGGAGGGCGAACCCCTCCCCTACATCGGAATTAAAATTCGGTCAATACGCCCCAGTATACCATTGTGATCGGATCTGGATCAAATGCCTCTGCCTTGCCGTTAGCGTCAGTAGTGCCAGTACCTAGGTCGGTAAACTGTGCATAGCCTGCGCCAACACTGAACCATGTGCTAGGTGTAAACTCATAGTCTGCTGTCAGGTCAAACTCGTATGCTGTAGTGTCAGATACGATCCCTCTATCGTTCCCCTCTTCTTGGAAGCTATATCCATCTGCAAATGCAGCGATTGCGTCGTCATCAGATACGTTAGACATATAGTATGCGCCCGAGATCGTTACAGATACCTTGTCGAGTGGGTAGCATGTAGCGTAGAGTTGAGCCATTGTCATAGCAGGTACGCCAGCGTAGTTTAGCTGATCGTCGATGATAAAGTTTTTGTCAAACTCGCCACCGAAACGGAATGCGTTTACATATGTGTTATTTGCGTCATCCTCTGCGGTGTCGGCACTTGCGTATGCAGCGAGTGCGCCAGCGGTGAAGCTGTCAGACACGTAAGAGAAGTCTAGGTATGCGCCATATGCAGTGAAGTCGTACTCCTGATCTTCAAATGCTGGGTTCGGATTCCATACCTCGGTATCTTCATCGTAGCTCCAAGCCGCTGCACCCTGTGTGCCTGTTACGAATGCCGCAGAGCCTTTAAAGTTGAAGCCGCTCTCTGGGAAGTAGCCTACAGAAACGTAGCCGCCGTAAAGAGCTGTGTGCGATTCAACGTTGTTCGAGTATGCCAAAGTTGGGTTAACTTCGAGGTTGCCAGAGGCATACTTCATGCCGAGGAAGTAGTTGTTCATATCCATGCCGTTCTTGTCGTATGCGGCAGGGATCTCGTAGGCAACCTGATTGCCATTCTCTTTAAACTTCTCCATGATAGCAAATAGCTGTACATTTTCGTTCATGTCGTATGTCGCTTTGATCTGGTTGCGGCCGCCAGATTCATCGAATGAACGGTCGTACCAACCGCCACCGAAGCCGTTGTCGTAGTTGTTGCCTGTTACACGCCCTATGTCGAATGTAAGATTCTCGAGGAGCTTGTATGTAACGAAGTAGCGGTCGAGGTAGATAATACCTTGGTCGATATCAGCTGTAGATGTACCATCTTTGTGGGAGTACAGCGGATATGTGCGCAACGTGATCGTTGTTTTTGGATCAACTATCAATCTACCCCAGATAGCCAAGTCCGTCCAGTAGTGTGCAGAGTCAGAGGCGTCGTCCCCTTCGCCTACAGAGTTGTTCATGATATAATCGGCTTCAAATTGATAAAAACCGAAGATCTCAACTTCAAGAGCAGAGGCTGCACTTGCAACAAACAGAGACATGCAGATAACTAATAAAAGTTTTTTCATGCAAAAACCCTCCTAATTTTAGTCAGAAACGATTAGTAGCATGGGGAAAGTTAGCTGTCAATAATATATTGACTAAGTTCTCCCAACACTTTATCATGTCGTTAATATAATGTTTACAAGGAACTATTATGATTCATAAAAAAGAGTATAACGTACTAAATGATCGCCCACCGCTAGCATTTTTAGCTCGCATTATGGAGGATGTCGCCTCCGAGCATGCGGCAATACTAGATCTATCGATCGATAGACTCCTTGCGCAGGGGATCGCATGGGTGCTTGCAAAGATGCAGATCGAGATAGTTAATAATAAACCATTAACTGATACGGTGACTGTGCATACTTGGCCTGTCGAAGTATCTAAGCTGCAATTTCGCAGAGATTTCGAGGTATACACGGCCTCTGGCGAGCTATACGCAAGAGCTATCACGCAGTGGGTGATCGTGAATATGACGAGCCGTAGGGTGGAGAAGATCCCCGATTTTGTGGCGGCGTTGCACCCTCATAACCCTAAATACTCTATGCCAGAGTCCAAGTGGCGGATTGAGGCGCAGCTAGAGGCTCCTCACCTTGCCGACCTATTCGTGACCCCTGCTGATATAGATATAAACAAACATGTAAATAATGTGCGGTATGTAGATTGGGTAATGGATAGCGTACCGATGGCGTTTCGCAACGCTACCGCCCTTGAGATCCTCTATCGAGCAGAGGCGGTAGAGGGGGAGAGGCTTGAGGCTAGAGGGCAGGTTGCAGAGGAGAATCAGTTTCAGATATCGTTGATTCGTGATAGGGCGGAGCTTGTACGTGCGAGGATTACGAATGCCATCTGATAATCTATGGGCGCCATGGCGAAAGCTCTATATCACTGCGGAGAAGCCAGCAGATTGCGTCTTCTGTCACGCTCAAAAGTCCGACGACGACGCAAAAAATTATGTGCTATATCGAGACGACCTCGTATTCGTAATAATGAACCTCTATCCATATAATAATGGGCATATTATGATTATCCCCAATCGGCATATATCAGATTATACCGAGCTGACCGCCGCAGAGAGAAACAGGCTCGCTGAGCTAACAAATATTTCGCTGCAAGTTTTAAAAAAAGCTTTAAATCCGCAAGGGTTTAATATAGGATATAATCTAGGTGCGGCGGCAGGGGCAGGAATTGCTAGCCATATGCACCAGCATATAGTGCCTAGATGGTCTGGAGATACAAACTTTATGCCTGTGGTTGCAGATATTAAGGTTATCTCTGAACATATGGATGAGACGTATCGGAAGTTACTTAAGGTATTTAAAGAGTTGCCGCTGCCGTCTCGAGGTTGGCACGACTTATTGTAGGGGTGGGGTCTGCCCACCCATTAATGTATAGGAGTTTAATATGAAGTATATAATCTCTGCTATTAAACTGATAGTCATCGTTGCGGCTGTGTTATTTGCTATGTTTAATAAAGACACTGTGACTATCACTATCATCCCAGATCGCCTTATATTTGAAACGTATATGTTTATCCCTATCCTGATAGGGCTACTGGCTGGTGGGCTTGTAATGTCGCTATTCATGGTGCGAGACCATATGCGAATGTCTAGAAGTATGAAGATTATGCGCAAAAAGCTGAAAGAGAACGAGGATGAGCTGAATAAGCTTCATAACCTCCCACTGCTGCAAGAGAATAAAGAATGATAACCGCATATCCGAAGATTACAATTCTCGTACTGCTTGCTATTATCGCTATCGTATTCTGGCTATTAAAGGGCAAGAAGATGGTAGCGGCTAAAAGAGAGCCGATTGCGCCGATCAAAGGTTTCTATCTCTTGGCCTCTGGAGAGTACGATAAGGCGTTGGAGGAGCTTCGAGCTGCCGCACTGAGTGGCAGTGGCACCCCCGAGGTGTACCTATCGATGGCTGTAATCTACCGCAAAAAGAACGAGCTAAACAAGGCGATACATATAAATGAGGGGCTACTGCTGCGCAAAGACCTCCCTGCCAATATTATTATTACGATATTGCATGAGCTGATTATAGATTACCGTGCAGCGAATGATGTCGGCAAGGCGGAGGAGTGTCTTGCTCGTATCTCTGATATCGTTAGCGACAACTCAACGCTGCTACTACAGGCAGAGATCGCCTCCGAGAAGGGGGAGCACACCGCCGCAATAAAGTACTACTCCAAATATGAGAGAGCTGCCGATAACGACCCTTGCAACAAGGAGATCTCGTACGAATATATGCGGATGGCGGAGCTTGAAACCGAGCCATCACGCAAGCATAAGGCGCTGAAAGAGGCGATAAAGGCGTATCCTGCCAATCGACTTGCTCAATTTGCAAAGGCGAAGCTATACTTTGACGAGGGGAAGATTCGTGAGGGTAGGGAGCTTATTGAGAGTATTATCAAGAGCGGTATCATAAAGACTGCCGACGATGTGCGGATGATTGAGGATAGCTACTATAAGTATTCAACGCTAGAGGAGCTTGTGAGCGTAATGAGCGAGCAGGTTGCCGCCGATAGCGAAAGCCCAGCACCGTACCTATTTCTATCAAAGATCTACAAGAAACGTGGCGAGGAGCGCAAGGCTGTGGAGATGTTGCAAGATTATCTTCTACTCCATAGACCGAAAGCCGTTATCACAAGGGCGTATGCGCATATAGCAAACGATCAGGTTGTCTTGCGAGTGGCACGTCTAGATAATAACTACAGCTGTACAGCGTGCGACACAAAGTATATGGAATATCAAGAGACCTGCTCCCACTGTGGAGAGCTGGATACACTGGACTATGCCTAATACCGATATACACCCTCCCCTTGAGGGAGGGGCGAAGGCTGTGCTTTCGGGGAGGGGTGATACTCCTATGATGGTGCAGTTCTACGCCACCAAGGAGCGGTACCCCGATAGTATCTTGTTCTTTCGAATGGGCGACTTCTACGAGATGTTCGCCGACGACGCCAATGTTGCCGCTAAAATCTTAGGAATCACCCTTACAAGCCGCAATAAACAGTCAGAGAATGCAGTTCCGATGTGCGGCGTACCGTATCATGCCTATAAATCGTACGCTGTGAAGCTGATACATGCTGGCTACAAGGTGGCGATCTGCGATCAGCTAGAGGATCCTGCGCTTACTAAAGGATTAGTCAAAAGGGGGGTGACGAGAGTGATCACCCCTGGCACCGTTATGGAGATGGAGGAGATCGCCGACCACTCCAACAACTTCCTTGTGGCGATCTATCAGGACGCCACCGAAAACTTCATCGCCGCCGTGGATATCTCCACAGGTGAGCTATATCTATCAACTGCAACTGACGCAATCGAGGGGATCTCATCGTATGAACCGAAGGAGGTCTTATGCTCTGTGCCTATGCACCTTCTGGGGGTGTCGGCACCGACGCAGGTGCATAAGGCGTTATCTGTCGCAAAATCGACTGCTACAGCAATAGATCGATTTAAAGTAAGCTCACTTGCCACTTTAGGTATAGAGGAGCCTCGGTTCAGCGTGCCGCTTGCTATGCTTTTAGGCTATATCGACGAGGCGATGATTGAGGTGTCGCTTGCTCGCCCAGTGGTGATTGCGCCAGAGGCTCGCCTTGTTGTCGATAAGATCGCCTCTCGCACGCTAGAGCTAACGGATGGAGCTCACTCATTATATTCAATTCTCAATAAAACATCGACCCCTATGGGCGCACGAATGCTAAAGTGGTGGCTTCTGCACCCCTCGAGGGAGATAAAGCTTATCGACAGCCGCCTTGATATGGTGGAGTTTTTCGTTAAGGAGTGGGGGCTTACGATAGAGCTAGAGAGGCTTTTAGCGTCGGTCTACGATATAGAGCGAATCGCAGGGCGGATCGCCTCTCGCCGAGTATCGCCACGAGAGCTTGTGTGGCTCAAATCTTCCCTTATGGAGCTACCACGCATTGCAGATATTTTAGAGGGTACAGGGCTTGCAAACGTTCAGCCGATCTGTGAAGGGCTTCTAAGCTGTCAATCGATAGGGCTTCTGATAGAGCAGTCTATAATGGATACCCCATCGCAGACGCTTAAAGATGGTGGACTTATTAGGGATGGCTACTCTAAACAGGTGGATGAGCTTCGATATATAAAGGATAATGGGCGCAATATGCTCGCCTCCCTTGAATCGAGATTGCGAGCCTCTACAGGGATAAACCAGCTAAAGGTATCGTATAATAAAGTTTTCGGCTTCTATATAGAGGTCTCAAAGGCGAATTTGAGCAAGGTGCCGAGCGATTTTGAGCGTAAGCAGACGCTTGTAAATGCGGAACGGTTCATCACGCAGGAGCTAAAGGAGCTAGAGAATAAAGTTTTAAGTGCTGAGGAGCGATTATTCACACTTGAGTACGAGCTTTTCTGCTCTATCAGAGAGATGATCGCTGAAAATACCGACCTTTTGCGCAAGACTGCTCGAGACATTGCCGAGCTTGATACCTATCTTAGCCTTGCCAGAGTGGCTGTAATGAATAGATACGTCCGCCCAACGGTGGATGATTCTGGAGTTATCGATGTATCGGAGGCTCGTCACCCTGTGGTGGAGAGCGTTACGAAGGAGATCTTCGTAGCTAACAATATCCAGATGGACGTTGTAGATAATCGGTTTATCCTCCTCACAGGCCCTAATATGGCAGGGAAGAGTACCTATATCCGCAGTGTGGCACTCGTTTGCATAATGGCGCATATCGGTGGCTTTGTGCCAGCAACAAAAGCTCGCATAGGGCTGATAGATCGGATCTTTACACGAGTAGGGGCGAGCGATAATATCTCTCGTGGCGAGTCGACATTTATGGTAGAGATGGTGGAGACCGCTAATATTCTATCAAACGCCACCTCTAAATCGCTGATAGTGCTAGATGAGATAGGTCGTGGCACCTCGACATTTGATGGAGTCTCGATAGCGTGGGCGGTGACGGAGTATCTCCTTAAAACCGTTGGCGCAAAGACGCTATTTGCAACGCACTATCATGAACTGACCGATATAGCCTCTCAAGGTTCTGGCGCACGCAACTACACAATGCTAGTACGTGAGCAGGGGGGCGAGATAATATTTATGCGTCAGGTGGTCGAGGGTACGGCAGACAAGAGCTACGGCATATATGTGGGGAAGCTTGCAGGGCTACCCTCCGAGGTGGTAAAGAGGGCGGAGGAGGTTTTGGCGGAGCTAGAATCGGACGATACCCCTAGCCACCATAAGGTGAATGAGGTGCTGGTGCGCCCAATCCTTATCTTCGATGAGGAGCACCCTGCTGTAGTGAAGTTGAAGGAGATCGATATTAATTCGTTGACACCTGTCAGCGCATTGAATATCTTAGCAGAACTCAAGAAGACAATAATATGATTTTTTAAGGCACCCCCTCTCCTAGGATAGGTGGTGTTGGTATTAGTTGAGCAAAGGCGGACATGCGCCGCCGTAGCGAATCCTAAAAGGAAGGGGAAGGTGGAAAGGGGAAACGTAGTTGCCCCTTCCAGTAATTTATAATGGACAAATATTTAACAATCAAACCGATCTTTATCTTCGCTCTCCTCCTAGGGCGTATCCCTCTGTGGGTGCCAGCTGTGGCGTTAATTGCTACAACTGAAATGCCTATAGAGAGCTTTGTAGCGTTTACCGTTGCGATCATCCTTGCTAAAGGCTACCTTCATAGATGCGATAGCTCAAAGAATCTTCCGCTACGTATACTATCGGTCTTCGCATGGTTGTATATTGTTATCGCTCCAGATGGCGTGATGCCGATGGTGCTAACGCTTCTTGCCCTCTACGCTCTTGAGTATATCGCCTTTTTACGAGATGAAGAGTGCAGATCAGAGGACACTCGCAGGGTGGTAATGCAGCTTAGATGAGGCTTCACACACTTGCTAGCGGCTCCAGCGGAAACTCATATTGCGTAGAGACTGATAACGAACTGATCTTCGTCGATATAGGGGTGCCGGTATCTGCTATAAAGACGCTTCTAAGCACCATTCCCACAGGTAAAAATATCTCACTACTTCTCACTCATGAACATACCGACCATATCAAGGGGCTTGTGCCGTTTGTAAACTATCTCCAGCCACGGATCTACTCATCGATCGGTACGGCGGAGATAATATCAGAGTTTGTTCCTGCCGAGCTAATCTTTCCATTAGAGGCTGATCAGTCGCAATATATCGGCGGTTTTGGGGTGACGCCATTTAATGTGTCTCACGACGCCGCCGAGCCGTTTGGATACGTTATAATGACGCCAAACTGCAACGTTGGGGTGATGACAGACTTGGGGCATGTCACAAAAGAGCAGATCGAACAGCTAAAACATGTTGATTTTCTAATATTGGAAGCCAATCACGATAAAGATATGCTACGCAAGGGTAAGTATCCTCACTATCTAAAGAGGCGGATAGCTGGTGCAAAGGGGCATATATCAAACGATGAAGCAGTGTCGACGCTAGTTTCGCTACAGGATAGCGCTGTGAAACGTTGCCTCTTCGCCCATGTGAGCGAAGAGAACAACGATTATGAAATTCTAGATAGGCTTGCCGCATTCTGCACCGAAAATTACGGCATATATACGCAGGTCTTGCGGCAGAAGGGGTGCGCTGGGGGCGTATACTCGCTATGATGTTGCCTTCGCTCTATCCTCATTCGACATAACGGCTAGCCGTTTCACCTCGTCGATATTGAGCTTTAACGCATTCGCTATCGCCGTTCCGTAGTTTACGCTTGCCCTATAGAAGAGGGCGGTCTGCCGCAGCTGTAAACGCATATCTGCCCCTTTGAGGTGGCTTGCGATATTTTTAACAAGGTTTGCCCTATCGTAATCGGTCATTACCCTATCAAAAAGCTCCCCTGGCTGTACAAAATCTATATCGCCTAGCGGATATTCGTGCCGTGCGGCTGTGCCAGATACGTCGATCGCTGGTAGTTTGTACTCATTCGATGGTGCGGCACCTCCGAACGAGTTCGGGTAGTAATTTGGTGTAGATTCCTGATGAATATTCATAAACCCATCACGCTGATTCGTATTCACCTGCGCCTTTGCAGCGTTTATCGGTATCATATGAAAGTTTGTCCCTAGGCGGTGCCTGTGCGTATCGGCGTAGCTAAATAGCCTGCCCTGCAACATCTTATCGGGGGATGATGTAACGCCTGGCACAAGATTTGCAGGGGAGAACGCCGCCTGCTCGACCTCATTAAAGTAGTTCTGTGGATTTCTATTCAACACCATCTTCCCTAGCGGTTGCAGAGGAAAATCGCTTTGATACCAGACCTTTGTTACATCGAATGGGTCGAATCGATACTCTTTAGCCTGCTCCTTCGTCATTATCTGATAGTAGACCGTCCATGATGGGGCGTTCCCCTCCTCAATACTGTTAAATAGGTCTCTGGTGGCGTGATCTGGGTCGCTTCCTGCTAGAGATGTTGCCTCTTCCTGTGTAAGATTCTTCACCCCCTGATCGGTTTTAAAGTGCAACTTTATCCACGAGTAGTCGCCCTCTTTATTGTACCACATATATGTATGGCTGGTGTATCCGTTCATGTGGCGGTATGTGGCAGGGGTGCCACGGTCGGAGAATAGGATTGTAACCTGGTGTAGGCTCTCTGGCGTGAGCGACAGGAAATCCCAAAACATATTGGCGTCGTGCAGATTGCTCGCTGGGTTTCGCTTCTGTGTATGGATAAAATCGGGGAATTTGATAGCGTCACGGATAAAGAATACAGGGGTATTGTTCCCCACCATATCGTAGTTTCCCTCTTCGGTGTAGAATTTAACGGCAAAACCTCGAGGGTCTCTTGCGGAGTCGGCAGAACCCTTTTCGCCGCCAACGGTAGAGAATCGTGCGAATATTTCGGTTTTTTTGCCAACATGTGATAGAAATGCCGCCCTCGTTAACTGTGAAACATCGTGCGTCACCTCAAAGTATCCGTGCGCACCAGCCCCTTTGGCATGCACCACCCTCTCAGGGATCCGCTCTCTGTCAAAGTGGGCAAGCTTCTCCACTAGATGTACATCCGATAGCAGGGAGAATGCAGGGGATTCTGTCGTAATAGACGCCTGATCGTTATCGATAGGGGTTCCTAGATTGGTAGTCAAAACTTTCTTATCGCTCATGGTTCACCTCGTTCGCCATAATGCCACACACACATAGTGAATGGCAAGAGGAAAATGTTGACTTGAATTGGTTGTGTGATACTATGATGGTCTATGTTTGACCAACTATTAGACCAGACTCGTCTATTAACATATTTTTTTGTTGTTATCCGTGTTGGTGGAATCCTGTTTACTGCGCCGATCTTTAGCGGTAATATGATCAGACCCACTGTACGTATGGGAATATCGATAATGATCGCTTCGGTGATCTATCCGTTTGTGCCGCCAGTGCCATTCACAGCGGAATTTGACGTGCTTTTCCTGATCTTGCAGATATTCAAGGAGCTTCTGATCGGGATCGCCGTCGGAACGATGACTGGCGTTCTCTTTAGCGGCGTACAGATGGGGGGATATCTTTTAGACTTTCAGATGGGATTCAGCATGGTAAACGTGATGGATCCCAATACTGGTGGGCAGTTTTCGTATATGTCGCAGGTGCAGAACGTTATGCTAATGCTTATCTTTATAGCCATCGGAGGGCCAGGGCTGATCTTGCAGGCGATCTCATACTCGTATACAGTCCTTCCGACTGGGAACTTTGAATTTCACACAAACGCCTTTTTATACGCTGTACAGCTCTTTGGGCAGATCTTTATAATAGCTATTACCCTGACTGCGCCACCGCTGATAGTCCTTATGGCGTCGAATGCTGTAATGGGTGTGCTTGCACGAATTATTCCACAGATCAACCTGATGGTGGTGGGCTTTCCTATAAAGATCGCCGTGGGGCTTCTGATCTTTGTGCTTAGTTTGCAATACTTCTACGTTGCGTTTGAGAAGGTTGCGATGAACTATTTTAGGTATATTAGAGAGTTTATGAATCTATACGGTGGTAGATAAAACTCATTAGATTAGATGCACTGCTAGGCGGCTTCTGCGGAGGCAACCGCAGTGTACTTGCTGGTACATGAGGATTGACTTCGCAGAAACAACAACAACGCAGTGCGCTAATATAAGGAGTTTTCTATGGCAGACGATGCAGGGGAGAAATCGGAAGAGCCTACCTCCCGGCAGTTCGAAAAGGCTAGAGAGGAGGGGAACGTTGCCAAAAGTAAAGAGCTAACCTCTGGCGTTATGCTCGTATTGACGGCGTTATTTCTATACTTCTACTTTCCATATATAATGGATATCTCGCAGGAGATGTTCATCGAATTCTTTCAGTTTGGCAGGATCAGCTTGACGGATGAGAGCATTAAACCGATCACGTTTCTCGCCCTACAGTTTATGGGCAAGCTTATGCTTCCGATGTTCCTCTTTCTATTTGTGGGAGCGTTGATGATCGAGGCGGCGCAGGTCGGCTTTAAGATCTCTACAAAGGCTCTAGAGCCGAAGTGGGATCGGGTAAACTTCTTCGTCGGTCTGCCAAAGTTCTTTCAGGGGAAGAGGAAGCTCGTCGAGCTGATTAAATCACTCTTAAAGATAATCCTGTTGGGTGCAATCTCTATTAATATTATAAATAATCATATGGATGAGATCATGCGGATGGTGGATTCCGAGTATATGGATAGCTCGGTATTCACTGCAAAGCTACTATTTGAGCTTGTATTTAAGATCTCGATCGTGGTGCTCGTGTTAGGCGTAATGGATCTTGCATACCAGAAATGGCAGCAGAAGAAGGATCTTATGATGACGAAGCAGCAGGTGAAGGAGGAGTATAAGCAGATGGAGGGGGATCCCCTTATCAAGCAGCGTATTCGTAGCGCACAGAGGGAGCTTGCTCGCAAACGTATGATGGAAGATGTGCCGAAATCTGATGTGGTTGTAACAAATCCGATACATTACGCAGTTGCCCTGAAATATGACACAGAGGGGGGCGGTGCGCCGATCGTGGTAGCGAAGGGGCAACGCCTGATGGCGATCAAGATAAAGGATCTTGCTCGTGAAAGTGGCGTATATATACATGAGGATCCGCCGCTAGCGCAGAACCTATATAAGACGCTCGATATAGGGGATCAGATCCCCGAAAATCTCTATAAAGCTGTCGCAGAGATATTGGCAGTGGTATATCAGATGAAAAAGAAGTAATAATTCCCCTTATTTATCAATCATTTAAAAATATTTAAAAAATATTAAAAAAAGTTATTGACTTTAAGGATAGGATTGGTTATAACCTCCTTCCTGTCGCAGAGAGCGTAGAGTACGGCGGACGCAGGCTGATAGCCTAGCAAGTTTTGCCAGAAAAAAGTTTTTTGAGACAGCGAAAAAAAAGTAGTT
>JAITWF010000096.1 GCA_031285415.1 Deferribacteraceae bacterium | reverse complement strand
GGGTCGCAACTTCGACTTTGCAAAAGATCTCTTCCCTGCCCTAATGTCGAAGGGCGTTACGCTGTACGGATACAATGCAAAAGGCTACTGGCGTGATGTGGGCAACCCCGATTCATACCGCAACTGTATGCAAGAGGTTGCAGAGAGCAAGGTCTCGTTGAACCTCCCTGGACAGTTTGCGCAAGGCACCGAGGCTCGCACCTACACAGGCAAAAATATCACAATGGGCAAGAACGTTACGATGAAGGGGCTTGTGCTGTTGGGTGATAACTGTGTTATAGGCGACGATGTGAATCTGGAGGATGTTTCCCTTGGTGATGGTTGCGTAATCGGTAATCATGTGTCGATCTCAAGATCCGTTCTGTGGGATTTTGTGAAACTTTCAGAGGATTGCTCTATAAATAATACTGTACTCTGTACAGGTGTAGTCCTTGGCAAGAAGGTCACAGCGGCGCAGGGCGTGATTATAGCAGATAATACCGAGGTGGGCGATAGAGTTATCTTTGATAAAGATGTAACGATATGGCCTGATAAACAGATAGAGTCTGGCTCGATCGTGTCGAGCAACCTGATCTGGGGCGACAAGTGGAAGAGTTCGATCCTAGAGGGGGGCAAAGTCTCTGCTCGCACCAATGTGGAGCTTTCACCAGAGATGTCTGCCAAGTTGGGTGCGGCTTTTGGTAGTATCCTCCCACAGGGGGCGAAGGTGCTGATGAGTCGTGACTATCACAAAGCCTCTCGAATGCTGAAACGTGCATTTCTAGGTGGTTTACTCTCCACAGGTGTACATGCTGTAGACCTGAAAGAGGCGGCAGTGCCTGTAAATAGATACAAACTATCCTCTTTCGGCGAAGTTGGTGGCGTTCACTTCCGCCAGAGCTATATGGATCCTACGCAGACGGAGATCTTATTCTTGGATGAGAACGGCAACGTGCTTGATTCAGGGATGGAGAAGAATCTCGAGCGGATCTTCTTCCGTGATAACTTCCGCCGTGCGCCACACGACGAGGTTGGTGCGATCGTTGAGCAGCTTATGGTGAAAGATTACTATAAAGAGGGATTCCTCAAAATGCTCGATCAGCCTGTGCTTAGAGCGGCAAAGCCTAAGGTTGTAGTAAACCTTATGAACGGCACTACCGCCTCACTTATGCCGACGATACTGAATAAAGTTGGCGTTGAGGCGATCATTCTAAACGCATATCAGGATGAGGCGAAGCTCTCTAGAACGCTTTCGCAGCTGGACGAATCAGAGAAGCAGACTGCGGAGATCACAAAGGCTCTTGGAGCGGATGCAGGGATTATCCTGCTACCATCTGGCGAGCGGTTCAAACTGATCACCGATGAGGGCGAAATCGTGAAAGATGAGCAGCTACTTCTCTGTATGCTAATGCTCCTCGATCGTTGCTCGAAGCCGATGACACGTGTATATCTGCCAGTCTATGCGCCAGTGGTGCTAGATTCAACATTCACAAATCTTGAGATCGTGCGTGGCAAGTATACCGGGCTAAAGGCGAGCTTCCTGAAAGATTTCACCTTCTCTGGTACTATCGATAACTTATTCGCATTCACTAGCCATATGGCGCACACAGATGCGATCTTTGCCTCTCTGAAACTTTTAGAGATGATGTGTAAACTAGATGTGTCGCTCTCGGATCTGATGAGAGAGATGCCAGAGTATAAATATTTCCACTCAGTAATCAGCTGTCCGCTGGACTTGAAGGGGTATCTTATGCGCAAGATGTCGGAGGAGGCGATGGATAAAGACGCTTCATTCGTAGATGGTGTAAAGATAACCTATCAGCCAGGGACGTGGGTTCACATGCTGCCAGATCAGTATTCGCCAAACGTTCACCTCTATGTCGAGGCGACGAATGCGGAGACTGCCGAGAAGCTACATACAGAGTATGTGGGCATGATTAATAGCTGGTTAGGTGGTCACAAAACGGACGTAGTATGAAAAAATTAAGGTTAAGTTTTCTCTGGCATATGCACCAGCCGTACTATAAAGATAGTGCAGAGGGTACATTTGATATGCCTTGGGTGTATCTGCACGCCCTGAAAGATTATTATGAGATGGCACGTCACATAATCGATACCGATGGGCGTGTGAAGGCAACGTTTAACTATGTGCCGTCGCTGGTTATGCAGCTTAGAGATTACGAGAACCGTAATGTATCCGATAGCTTCCTGATCGTTTTGCGAAAGGGCGTAGATACGCTCTCTGTGGGCGAAAGGGAGCTTCTGATACGTCAGGTAAAGATGGTGAACTATCGCACTATGGCGGCGGAGTTTAAGCGGTTTAGCGAGATTCTCGTTAAGCTCGATGCCGCCATACCGATAAGCAATGCAGAGCTAAGAGACGCCTCTGTGCTGTATCTGCTCTCTTGGACAGGTGTGTTTTGGCGCACCGACGATCTCCCTGCCGCCCTTATATCGAAGGGGGCAGGATTTACAGAGGAGGAGAAAACTCTCCTCCTTGACTATTACGTCGACAAGATCGCCACGATTATCCCTACCCACAAAGAGCTTGTGGAGAGGGGGGCGATCGAGGTCTCCTGTACACCGATGTTTCACCCGATTCTGCCACTTCTGGCAGATTTTTCTAGTGCTAAAGAGGCAATGCCGTTGTCGCCTATGCCGAATGTGGGCGATGGATTTGGCGACGACTATAAGTGGCATATCTCAGAGGCTGTAAAGTTTCATGAGGAGGCGTTCGGTAAACGACCGCTAGGAAGCTGGCCGTCGGAGGGCTCTGTCAGCGCATTGGTGGCAGATGAGTATATCGATAACGGATTTCGCTGGATCGCCTCCGATGAGGATATCCTTGCGAGATCGCTTGAGATAAATATAAAATCGTACCCCGATAGAAAGAATCTGTATCGGCAATATTATAGAGAGAAAGAGGGCAAACGCCTTAATATATACTTTAGAGACAAACAGTTGAGCGATCTAATAGGGTTTACCTACTCTACGTGGGCGGCAGACGCTGCTGTGGATGATTTTATGGGTAAACTTTGCCAGATCTACGACGCATGTGAATATTCGCCGCATGTTTCGGTGATCCTCGATGGCGAAAACGCTTGGGAGTACTACCCAAAGAACGCCTCCGAATTCTTCACAAAGCTATACAAACGGCTTGCAAGCGAGGAGTGGATCACAACGCAAACAATGCTAGAGGCGTCGGAGGGCGATAGCAGTACACCGTATATCAGGCTTGATAAGTTAGCGTCTGGATCGTGGATCTACGGCAACTTCGCAATCTGGTGCGGTCATCACGAGAAGAATAAGGGGTGGGAGCTTCTGGCCGCCACAAAGCGCACGATGGCACCGTATCTGGACAAGATCTCGCCAGAGTTGAAGGAGACGATCCTGAAGGAGCTGCATATTGCAGAGGGGAGCGATTGGTTCTGGTGGTACGGAGACGATCATCATACGATTCAGGCGGATCAGTTTGATAGATTGTTTAGAGGACACCTTATAAATATACATACGAAGCTTGATCTGCCAGTGCCGCACGACTTCTTTGAGCCGATCAAGAGTACGGCAAAGTCGGGGTTAATCCGTAAACCTTCGAAAGCTATAAATGTGAATATGGATGGGCAGATAACAGATTTCTACGAATGGCTTGGAGCTGGGGAGTTTGACCTATCGTTCGACGAGGGGTCTATGCACTCTGGCGGCGGATATATGGGTAAGCTGTACTTCGGCTATAATAGCGGCTACGTCTGCTTCCGCCTAGATTCAGAGAAGGGGCTAACTCTGCCAGAGAGCGGCACCCTAGAGATAGAGGTGGAGAGCAGGCAGAAGATCGTCGTTCCGCTGAAAAAGGGCGTACGGCTTGAATCGGAAGGGGTTGTGAGCTACCTTAGCAAGGTGATCGAGGTGATGGTGCCAGAGAGCATGATCTTCTCGGCGGATAATGCCGTTGGGGTGGTATTCTATCTGAAAGATGGACGGAATATCAGCGAGAGAGCACCACGATATAATGCGGTAAAACTAGAGAAAACTGACGATATTATGAACGACTGGATGGTATAAATGTTGTGAGGGGGAACCAACTGGAAGGGGCAACCGATGGTTTCCCCTTTCCACCTTCCCCTTCCTTTTAAGGGTTTGCTACGGCGAAGTAAATTCGCCTGCGCTCAGCGTATACTTAAATTCCCCTTCGCAAGCGAAGGGGTGGCGGCTTGCGGTAGCAAGATGACGGGGTAGTGGTAAAAAATAAAAATAGATTTAAGGATAAAACAATTATGAAATTTCCATTACTAATCGGTCTCCACTGCCACCAGCCAGTCCACAACTTTCACAACGTAGTCGACGAGGCGGCGGAGCTTTCGTATACTCCATTTTTGAAGTATGCCGAGCGGTATCCGAACTTTCGCTTTGTGGTACACTACTCTGGCTGGCTTCTGGAGTACCTCTGCAAGAATCATAAAGATACCTTCAACCTGCTGAAAAAGCTCTCCGACAGAGGACAGGTGGAGTTTTTTGGCGGCGGCTACTACGAGCCAGTCCTATCGGCGATCCCATCGGATGACAGGCGTGGGCAGATCGACAAGTTATCAGCGTTAGTTAAAGATAAATTTGGGCGTACCCCTACAGGGTTGTGGCTTACAGAGCGAGTTTGGGATCCTGCGATCCTTCCAGACCTTGTTAGCTGCGGCATAGAGGATGTTATCGTGGATGATTATCACTTTATCGCCGCTGGCTTCAACGAAAGCTCCCTAACAGGGTACTTTCGCACCGAACAGGATGGTTTGGCGGTGAATATCTTCCCTATAGATCAGGGATTGCGCTATAGAATCCCATTCACTCCTGCAAAGGATGTCATGACGTATCTTAAAGAGATGGAGACAGCTGGACGCAAGATGCTCGTCTGCTTTGACGACGGCGAAAAGTTTGGTCTCTGGCCAGATACATACAAATGGGTCTACGGCGATCCAGATTCTAAAGATGCCGCTAAACGCAGAGGCTGGCTGGAAGATTTCATGGAGACGGTCTCCACAAGTGAAGATGTGTCTATGGGGCATTTCGCCGATCTTAAAAAG
>JAITWF010000074.1 GCA_031285415.1 Deferribacteraceae bacterium | reverse complement strand
AACTAAATAGTAGTGCTATAATAACGACGATAAGTACGGCGCAGATTAGGTAGTGAAAGTTATATCGGTGAATGAGTGAAGACTCAACGGCACTGGCTTCGGATATTTTCATAAACGAAGTAAATGCAACAATTAAAAATATTATCTTTTTGTAAGACATTATCCCACCAGTTTAAGCCATTTCGATATAGTAGCAATAATTTTAATCTTTTGCAACCGCTATAAAAATTAATTTAATATTAATTAGGTAACTATATCTTTGACACAAGTCCTATCATATTATGTTGTGGCGAAAGATACCTACACCACGTCATTGCGGACTGCTTGTGTCAAAGATATAGTCACCATTAATTAACTTGCCGATAGACAGACGCCTTATACTCCTCACCCCACTGCCACATGACGTCATGAATGCGCTTCAAGCTATATCCCAAATCGGTCAGCGAATACTCCACCTTTGGCGGCACCTCCGCATACACCTTGCGATTAACCAGCCCATTCGCCTCCATTATCCGCAGATGTTGAGTCAGCACCTTCTGCGAAATGCCTGTTAGAGACCTCTTCAATTCACCAAATCGTTTTGTACCCGTCAGCAGATCTCGCACAATTAAAATTTTCCACTTATCGCCCATAAGGGTTAACGCTGTTTCAATCGGGCAGGCAGGAAGTTCATCTCGATCTATCATTGTAAATCTCCAATAGTTACTTTTTAGATACTATAGCACTTTTTAGTGCTTACTTTACATTATACTCATAACGATATAATCTATCCAAACATTCAAAAAAAACAAGGAGAATATTATGAGTATTGATCTAAAAAAGGAGATGTATGGAGCGTTTCCATTTGTGTTGGCATCGTTAAAGGCTGATATCAACAACTGCCCAGAGGCTCTTTGGGAGAAGCGGTGTGGAGGTAATCCTTACTGGCAGCAAGTTTTTCATGCGATCGTCAGCACATCACAATTATTGGATAGCGTTGAAAAGCCTAACTTTCCTATCCCTATCGAAGTTGCATCTCTGCAAGGGAGTGAATATATCAGTGATTACGATGGCGTGCATAGCAAAGAGCTAATGCTAGAGAGCCTTGACGTGCTAATGACGTATATTGATCGATACTTTGAGGCACTATCGGATGATGATCTTGCTAAAACGGTTGATTTTTACGGCTCCGAAATGACTCTATTCAATAAGATCGGGATCGCTACCAGCCATATCATGTATCATATCGGTGCTTTAGATGCAGCATTGAGGGATAATGGCGGCAAGGCGTCGATGTAGTTTTTTGGGGGCTTAGATAGCCCCACTTATTTTAAACCTCTCAAATACTCCTTGATATCAGCGTTCCAATCGATCCCATCTGGTAGTTCGCTGGCACGATGATACGTTCCCCTCCCCTCTTGAGGCGTTGCAATCCATTTGCAGGATAGTATCGTGTCGATATTATCGATAAAAAGCGTTTCAATCTCATTAAATAGCCGTTGATACGTTTTAGAGAAGGTATTTTCATCTGGTGCAAAGGTGATCTGTTTCTGAAAGATTATCGCACCTGTATCAAGCTTTTCATCGATCTCATGAATCGTTACACCGTGAGGGGTATTATCATAAAACGCCCAAAAGTTAGGGTGTGCGCCCTTGTTGTAAGGCAGATAGGATGTATGCAGATTAACTATCGGCGCAGCAAGCTCGGCAATAAGCTTTTTAGATAAGATATGCCTGTAACCAAAGCTGATAACAAGATCCCACTGGTCTGATCTCGTCAAGACCTCTTCGGTTTGATAAACGTAGCAGTTGTGTGCTTCAAGTGCGCCGATAAGCGACGTTTTCTCTCTAGAATAACCTAAAAACAGGACTTTTTTCATAATATTCACCTTTTAACTGGGAAAGAAACGACATTCGTTCATCTTACAGCTTTTATTGTTGGCAAAAAAATGGCAAATGATATTAGGGAGTGTAAAATTAACATCGAACTGCTCATTGCAATACACAATCGCCTCAAGTATGGCAGTGTAGCAGTCTCGCTTGCAACAGCGTGGGCCGCCCTGTTTTGATATAGAATCTGCACATTTGGCAGTTAGCTGTCCGCTCAACTCCCACGATTTTTCAGCAAGTGGAGATGATTTCAAGACTATACTGCTAAATATCCCTGCACCGATCGCTGCGCCGCAGATCCCCCAAGCCCCGCAAGCACCTCCTGGCACCTGCAAACTTCTCTTGTTAGCCTCTTCTAGCAAAGGGGCAAGGTCTGTACGCCCTGTAGCGTTGCAAAGAGCAGTCAGCAGTGCCACAGGAAGCAAAATATGATGCTCGGGGCCGTGCATGGCAACGGTCGGAAGCGCCATAAGCTCTAACATCAGCTCATACGGCTCAATCTCTTTACTGGCAAGGCAGTGTCGAATAATCTCTTCTCGTGCGATCTCTTGTTTACTCATGTTGTATAATATCATTGCTAAAGTAAGCAGTCTATATATAAAGTTAGAATCATCCCCCTCATACGTTACACCCTCCCCTTGAGGGAGGGGAACGTAACTGTATTGCCTCCAAAGTTCCCCTCCTTGGAGGGGTGGCAGGCAAAGCCTGACGGGGTGGTTCATAAAAAAATGCGGCAACCTTTCGGCTGCCGCATTCATACTCTATCTTAAAACTTTTAACTATTAGAACCGTCGAGAGAACGTTCCGTGGTGGAAATCCACAGGCGTATCGCTATTACCTGCACCATGCTTATGGCAATCGTTGCATCTGTTCTTGCCAATGGTGCTTGTCATTACATCAGCACTCAATGGGTCACTTGTGAACGCAACAGGAGCACTGCCTGCAGAGTTGTGACATGGAGAACAGGTAGTCAAAGGAGCACCAGTGGTATGATTATAAGTAGTGCCCGTAAACCCTTCATTCTTTGTCATCCTATTGTTGTTTGCGTGACAACCTAGACAATCAGGAGTATCGCCCAAAGTACTAGTCACATGCATAGATGACGCACCTGCTGTAAACGATTTCTCAACTATATTTTCATGACAGTTAGCACATTTAGCCGTACTAAAATTCTTATGAAACGCAATCTTATCAGCGTCAAACTGTCCAGGGTGACAGCCAGCACAACCACTGGTAAGATAATTGTTGGTATCAAGATAACCATCATGACTCTGAACTACCGATGCAGCCATTCCAAAGTGGCAATCGTTACAGCTTTTAACGTCAAAAGCTACGTGCTTGTCCCGTAACGTGGTTCCCATATCAGCATGGCAATCGTAGCATGTAGTAGCGGTTACACTAACCCTATCGTGGCAACCTTGGCACTCTTCAGTTGGATGCACCGCTTGTTTCAAGCCAGTTTTCGCATCTGTGCCAGCTGGATTTGTGTGACAAACTGCACATAGCTCATTCGTATTGGTTGCAGAGTAACTAATCTGCATATTAGCATTATCAACCAACACCTCATCTACCACTAGATGTTCATTTGTTGAGGTGTGAGGATTGTGACACTTCATACAGTCGACGATAGAGTTCGTAGTATTGCCAGCTCTTAGCTGTGTAGTCGTACCTACGCCACCACCATGAATATCGCCAGTTGTCTCCATATAGCCAGCTAACCCTCCAGCGTATGCGCCACTGTGGCATGCTACGCAGAAGTTATAGGTTTTATCAATACCGCCAGCTTTCCAGCCCTCGAGATTAGCTAGGTCTGTATTATAATCGAAATCTCCATCGTGGTTTGGTGTACCATGGCACATCTGACAAGGATCTGTACCAGCTGGTTCAAAGTTAGCAACACCATGTTTTAGACTTTCAACTAGATAATCATTGAAGTCGCCATCACCAAAATAGACACCTGCCATATAATCAGCGTCGGTATGACAGCTTGTACAGCCGCCGCCAGTTGCACCCTCTACGCCGTTATCACCGTGGCAGAAGCAACCGATCGCCGCATCCGCCACAAATGTAGCGTGCATATCTGATAGCGACGCCGATGGGTGACAGCCAGCACAATCTGCACTGCCGTAGCCCATTATATGGTTGTCTGGCGTAAGCGTTACAGCTGAGCCGTTACTACCGCCATTATCACTTACATCGCTACTACAGCTAATTAGAACAACTGTAGCAAGGAGTGTGGCAATCAGCAAAAATATCTTTTTATACTTATTCATATATCACCTACTTGCCCGCATGGCAGTCACGGCAGTATCTAGCCGTGTGGCACGAGCTACATGAGGCTGGGTCTACCGCTGCCGCCGCTACGTGTGCTGTTTTAAATGTGCGTGGGTGCATCTCTGACTTGCCTAAATCCCTCGCTGTGTGACAATCTGCGCAGAACCACTGTGCATGGCAGGAGTCGCACGTTGGATACGATAACGATTTAGCTTCGTCGGATTTCGGATTCCACGCCCCATCGTACCACACCTCTTTCGCTGCATTGCCGTGCGAATCCACCCATAATCCGTTGTGGTCGTCTGGCATAACGCTGCGAAGATCGTCGTGGCAAACGTAGCAATCGCTAGGACCTTTCGCCCCCTCTTTGATCTCTACGTTTCTATCAATATGGCACGTGTGGCACGTTCCTTCAACGAATTTCTTCTCGTCGCTCTCTTTAAGCATGTTGCGCAAAATTAGCACACGTTTAACTTGGTCCTTCTCCGCTATCGTTACATCGTGACAGAAGAAGCAATCTTTGCCCTGCTGCACAATAGGCATCTCATGCTTTTCATGATCAAATTGCTTGTATGGAGCAACGTAGTTATACGCTGCACAACCAAATGCGATCGTCAATAACGGTACCAATATAACTAATATTTGTTTAAAACGCATATCTCACCTGCGCACCCCACCTAAAATCGTCCACATACTCGTTTTCGTCACCACTTTCAACGAGTCCAGACAATATAAGTGAATCTGTAACATACATAGACAGTTTACCCTCTATAGCGTAAGCCGCTCTCTCTGTGCTTCCTTCGGTTATCCAAGCGTTTTCATATGCCAGATATAAGCCAAAATCTCTAGCAAACTGCCAATCGATCGAAGCTATAAAGCCAGCTGCCGCTTCGATATCTGAATCGTAAGCGTAATACTGGAGACCACCTGCTAGCCCAAACTCCTGCACTCACATCAGGTCAGCCCCGGCACGGATTATCGAACCATCGCTATCGTACCCACTGCGCATCTCTACAGATGTCATTGTGTAGCCAGCGTATAGATTCAACCATCTGAATAGGTCGATATTGGCAGTAGCACCGTATCTGGTCTCTTCGCCCGATGAGATCATCCTGATGATAAGCTCTCTATCCATCGGATATTGATCCTCTACATCAAAGGAGTCACCACTGATAGCGACCTGAAATCTGTGATACTGAAACGCAATTCTTGCCGACATTCTCGCCAACACATCATTTTCAATATCTTGATCCGCTAACGCCTCTACAGTAAGAGCGACAGGGTCGACGGTGGTACCAAAGTTCTTAAAGTATGCTCCACCAGCACCCACTGTGCGCTTATAGACGATAGTTTCATCTTCAGTTCCGTTATCGCCCTCTTCATTATAAAAGTTGACGTTCAGCTGCAGTGCGTTTACGCCCGAAAGAAAGATCTTTCCGCCGTACGCCAATGCGCCAGTCATCCTAAATTCATCATCTAGCTCCTCCGCATCTTTATAGCGAGGTACGCCCACAAAAGCAGACAGCCCCACATGAAACGGAAGAACCTGAGTTGCACTAATGCCATCCAGAGTCATAAACCTATTTGTTACAAGGTCGAATCTGCCCAACATTATATCTGTGGCACCCTGAAAAGTTCTATATTCAAGGTAGCCTAGATAGAGATCCCCAAAAGATTGGTCATCCTTGAGGTTTACATTATACCTGCCATACCCATAGAAGCTAAGATCCGGCACGCCGATCTGGTTTACGTTCAGATTTAGATAGTTGTTGAGAGCCATTGATGATTCATCATCGTTCTCAACACTCTCCACTCCGGAGGTTATAAAACCTCCGAAGTCTATAGCGTACGACGGGATCGCAAGCGACATAACAAGCAGGCATAATGATATTCCGTAGATTATTGGATTTTTCATATATCCTCTTTATTTATCACCAGATGCACGACCAAACATGCCACGCTGACTGTCTTCCTTAATACGGAAGTCTTTCTCGTGGTATTTGTCATATCGAGCGTCTGCATCATCGTGACATACTGCACAGAACTCTCTCTTAACACTAGCTTTCAAGAAGCTGGTGCTATTATCACCATCTAGTGGTGGCTGTTT
>JAITWF010000053.1 GCA_031285415.1 Deferribacteraceae bacterium | reverse complement strand
TTTAAAGCTTTCAAATAATATGTATTTAATCGAATCGGCGGCAACCCCGTCTCATTCATCAGCACGTCAAATTCATCGCCACTGCGCACAATATACACGTCTGGCATAATATTGCTATTTCCGCGGCTTGTAAAGCTCGCCCCAGGTCGAGGGTCAGTTTTGCGTATTAAGTCTAAGAGATCGGTCAGATTCTCTCGATCTATTCCCGTTTTGCGCTCAATATCGTCATACCGATATGTGGCAAGCTCCTGTGAATAATCCTCCAGAAGCTCTCTGATCTGCTCGATCTCCCCCTCAGACGCCCCCACTGAGGGAAGCTGAATCAATATGCACTCCTCCAGCGTAGCGCTTGCAATCCCTAATGGGTCAAAGGTTTTTATTATATCGAGCACGTCGTATACATCTTCGGTGGAGACTTCATACTCCTTTGCAATATCTGCAACATCATCACGAAAATATCCATCTTCGTCAAGGTTTCCAATAATTTCCCGCCCGATTTCTATCTGGAGTTGCGTTAGCCCTGCGGTATTCAGCTGAAATAGAAGGCTTTCGGCGAGGGTGTCTTCGCTGGCGACGTACTGCTCATAGTCAGACATCTCCTCCTCCGATAGCGGCGTGAACGATAGCTCGTTATGGTCGGAATCGGCGATATAATCATCCCATTCGGGGGTTGAAAGATCATCTAATAAAGTTTTATCGATCTGCTCCCCATCATCGTGCCCGTCGTCATCATAATCGGGGGAGAGATCGTGATCCATCGCCTCAAGGGCGGGGTTATTTTCAAGGTATACATCGATCTCCTGCACAAGATCGGTGATATTCATCTGCAAGATAGAGAGCGACTGTTTCATCTGCGGAGTGATGAGAAGCTTCTGTACTAACTTCGTCTGTAGTCCTAGATTTAAACGAGGGTCGTTCAATGCAGTGAAAACTCCTTGCCGAGATACTTCTCTATCGCAGCCTCATGCGTGACCACCTCTGCGGGTGTGCCGTGCGTCAGCACTGTGCCGTCGCTTATTATATATGCTCTGTCGGTGATTTTAAGCGTGTCTCGCACGTTGTGATCGGTTATCAGCACGCCGATCCCCATATCCTTTAGCGAGAAGACCATATTCTGAATATCTGCCACCGAGATCGGGTCGATCCCTGCAAACGGTTCATCTAGCAGGATAAAATCGGGGCGGCCAGCAAGGCAGCGTGCGATCTCCGCTCGTCTGCGTTCACCGCCAGAGAGGGCGTATCCGTAGCTTCGTGTCACATGATTGAGGCGAAACTGCTCGATAAGCTCCTCTACTCGCTCTTTGCGCTCCATCCGCTCTACGCCCTTTATCTCGAGAGCCGCCATAATATTATCGTATACCGTCATCTTGCGAAAGACAGACGCCTCTTGCGGCAAGTAGCCGATCCCAGAGAGGCAACGTTTATGCATAGGCGTTTTCGATATATCTTTATCCCACAGCGATACAGAGCCGTTGTCTGGCTTGATAAGCCCTACGATCATATAGAATGTAGTACTCTTTCCAGCGCCATTGGGGCCTAGAAGACCGACGATCTCGCCCTTATTGACAGCGATCGATACATCGTTCACCACTGTGCGTTTTTTGAATCGTTTCTGTAGATGTTCGGCGACTAGGCTCATTGTGCAACGCTCCCATTGTCTGATGGGGTAAATATAACAGTGACCCTTTCGGAGGAGCCTTTATCCACGAGAACCTCTTTCGTCTCGTACTGTAGGTTTACAGTCTCCCCCTCTAGATAGTTCTCCCTCTGCCAGACCTTCGCCCCACCCTTCATAGTGATAATCTTCGTCACCTGATTTAGCTCTGCATCGGTCGATACAGCAAGGATCTCCGCCGTCTTAAAGTTCACATTCCCCTTGCAGACGATACGTAGCACCTCATTCTTATTATTAAAGAATACGTTAACTCTATCGGAGGTTAAGGTGAAGTTGTCATTTGATGCTACGACCGAGCCTTTGAACTCTGCCCTGCTTTCGCTACCAAAGTACTGCATATTGTTGGCATGCACCTTAACAGGCCCTGCGGAGGAGACTGGCATAGCCTCCTGTGCGTATAGATATATAGGGAACAACAATATAATAATTAGTATCTTCATTTCAATGTATCTCCAGCTAAAAACATCTCTACATCTCCACTGAATATCATCATCTGGGTTGCGCCATCGTAATCCATTCGGGTGGATTTTATATACGACGTATCGGTAGTAAAGGTGACGTTATCGCCCATAACGCTCTTCTGCGTGAGGAAGTCGTAATTAAAGGTACCTCCCTCGCCTACAGTATATGTCAGCTCGTTCCACACGCCATGAACGTTGCCCGATGTGGAGAGGCTTCTATTTATCACATATAGCCCACGTTCCGAGTATGCAACGAGGTCGTTCTTGCCATCTTTCAACACCATATCGGTATCGTGAAGGGTGATAGTATTGCTATTCTGGTCTAGATATGCGTTCTGCGCAGTAACGGTAATATATCCACCATCCACACCAAACCCTCGCAGAAAGGTGACCCCCTCCATCGAGATATGGTTCTGTGGAATCATCACACTAGGCATCTGCAACTCCTCTTCACCAGTGAGGTTCATATAGAGGAGCAGAGAGGCAAAAACAGCAATAGATACTATACTAAATACCCTTCTAAACATAACTGACAATATATCCTATTAATTTCCTACGTGCAAGGGGATTATTATGTTTGGCACATTTTTTGCAAGGGCATAAATTTTTTGATCTATTGTTGATATAACAAATAAATTTAATGCTTGAAGTTATCTTTTTATTAGTATATTATGACCGATTAAATTAGATGACTTTAGGAGAAGGACGATGGGAGCAACAGGAAAGAAGTTTACTAAAGAGGAGGCCTTACTGTATCATTCAGCGGGTCGTCCAGGCAAAATAGAGGTTATAGCTACAAAGGAGTGCAAAACTCAGCGTGATCTATCGCTTGCATACTCTCCAGGTGTGGCGCATGCATGCGAAGCTATCAAACAAAATCCAGAGGATGCACGCAAATATACTGCAAAGGGAAACCTTGTAGCTGTACTATCAAATGGCACAGCGGTGTTGGGTCTTGGCAATATCGGCCCTCTAGCAGGCAAGCCTGTTATGGAGGGGAAGGGGATTCTATTCAAGCGTTTTGCCGACGTTGACGTATTTGATATAGAGGTGAATGCACCTACTGCGGCAGATGTCATATCGGTATGCCGTATGCTGGAGCCTACATTTGGCGGTATCAACCTGGAAGATATCCGTGCGCCAGAGTGTTTTGAGATAGAGGCGGCGCTGCAAGATCTATCGATCCCTGTTTTCCACGATGATCAGCACGGCACAGCGATAATCGCTGGAGCGGCAGTGTTGAACGCATGCGAAGTTGTCGGCAAGAAGATGAACGAGCTCAAAGTCGTAATCAATGGAGCTGGAGCCTCTGGCATATCGATCGGTAAACACTTGGTACGCCTTGGCATTCTGAAAGATAACCTCATTATGTGCGATACAAAGGGTGTTATATATGAGGGTCGTGAAGAGGGGATGAACGAGTATAAAGAGGAGATGGCTGCCTACACCGACCGCAGAACGCTTGCAGAGGCGGCGCACGGTGCCGACGTCCTTATGGGATTATCCTCGAAAGGGGCGTTTAGCGATGAGATGATTCGCAACCTCGCACCAAACCCGATCATTATGGCTATGGCAAACCCAGATCCAGAGATCACACCAGAGGCAGTTGCCGCTATCAGAACGGACGCTATCGTCTGCACAGGCAGAAGCGACTACCCTAATCAGGTGAACAACGTCCTCTGCTTCCCATTTATATTCAGAGGTGCGCTGGATGTGTGCGCCACAACTATAAACGATGAGATGAAGATGGCTGCCTCCCTTGCGCTGTCAAAGCTTGCAAAAGAGCCTGTAACCGACGAGGTAAAACAGATCTTCCCCGATGAAGAGCTCACATTAGGCAGAACTTATATTATACCAAAGGCGTTCGACTCTAGAGCGTTAACGTGGGTTGCCTCCGCTGTGGCACAGGCGGCGATGGATACAAATGTGGCAAAACAGCCTATCAAAGATATGGAAGAGTATAAGAAAGAGCTTATTAAGAGAATGATGAAATAGAGAAGAGGCAACCCCTCTCCCGCCCTTCGGGCACCCTCCCCCCAAGGGGGAGGGAAATAACCTTTTAGCCTCAAACTTCCAACCCCTCCCCATAGGGGGGAGGGATCAAGGGAGAGGGGATTTTTTTAATGTACAACAGCTGCACGCCTACTCACATGCGTACGATTTATCTGCTCTACTAGCTCCTCTTTTATCGGCTCTATCGCCAATTTATCCAGCTCTACAGACTTCTCTGCCATTATAGCGTCCAGTGCGTCGCACACCATTCCTGAGCATTTACTCATCTCTAAAAGGATACTCTTGAGGTGATCCTTTGAGTGTTGCGTCAGCGTTGATAGATCGATCTTCTTGCACTCCTGCGCAAGTGCGTGGAATTTGCCGTGCGGAGCCTCTAGCGATCTGTAGCTCTTTAGCTGGCTATAGAGCTGTTTGCCCTGCCCCGAATCGTACCATTTACCCAGTCGGCACTCATGATGGCTTGTGGCGGCAAAATCTACCTGCCCATTAGTCATCACATAGTTCGTCACCTTGCTATAGAAGACCATATGATCGAGCTTCGTCAGGTTGCCGAATAGGATATTTAACATCTGCTTTGCGGCAAGCGAAGTATTGGAGGACTCTATCTTGAATGAGGCGAACGCCTTGCGGATAGCGTCGGCGTTTTCATCCAGCTGATCCCCCTTCTGCGAAAGCTTCACCATCTCATCTTTCATCTTGCTAGAGTTTTGGTGTATAGAGGAGATCTCCTTCTCGATATCGCCAGTCGCCTGTTCAGTTTTGAAGGCGAGCTTGCGCACCTCATCTGCCACAACGGCGAAGCCTTTGCCCATCTCGCCAGCTCGTGCCGCCTCGATGGAGGCGTTCAGCGATAGTAGGTTCGTCTGCCCTGCAATATCGATGATCAGGTCTGTCACGCCACGGATTGCGTTCGACATCGTTACCATATTATCAGACTGCACGCCAGCGTCATCGACAGATCTATTCAGGCTTTCGGAGTCTTTTATAACCTGATCCACTATACCTTCGCCAGTGGTTGCATGGTCGGAGGAGGATTGAGCAAGGTTGTTCAGCTCCTCTAGCATCCCCTGCATCTTCGCCATCACCGTTTGAAACATCATCATAAACTCACGGCTAGTGTTGGACGACTCCTGCGCAACGAAATCTTTCAAGCTCTCCTCATTGCGCTCTCGATATAGTTCGGTGATCTCCATACCCTTTACATTTGCACGGCAGTAGTTGTAGCGGTAGCCATCTTTTTCGTACTGACCGCCGTCGCCAGGGTGCTGATCTACGTCGGAATTGCTCGATAGTGTGTCTTGAAAGAGCACCTTGTTGCCCTTCTTCACCGTCAGTCCAACGAACTGACAGAAATCTAGGCTATCGGTAATCATCCTCTGCTCGTCTAGCTCGTCGGACTTAATAGCTAGCTCGGCCTGTAACTCTTGTATCTTGTGATTTTTCTTTCCAAAGATGTTTTTTAAAAACATATAAATACCCTCTTCATAGGTTCTAAATTATGAAATATTTCGTAGCAGGACATGCGCCTGCGGAGAAATATCCTAATTAGGGGGGCATACGGGGGGAGCCAGATCCCCCCGTAGAGATATTTCCCCCCCTCTTCCACATCTATTTACGAAAGAGGGGGGAGGGAGGGGGGATAGGGTGGTACCTATTTAAATGTTGGCATGGCGTTCGTATTCGCCTTCCACATATCATAGAAATCCCAACTGAGCACTGTGCCAGCGGCACCTGTATAGAAGCCCTCTTTATAGAGGTCTTCCAGTGCGGCAGTTGCGCCATCGTTGGTGTCTAGCCCTGCGTCTAGACCCTCTAAAACTAGCAAGCCGCTGTATAGCATATCGTCACTTGCATAGTTATTCGAGCATACACCGCTATAGACTACACCGCACACTCTGCTCATACCTGGTAGGATTGGGCTAAGTAGACCAGATACAAGGCTATTGATATTGCCTGTCGCTGCGACCGAGTACGTTACGCTACTAGAGCCAGATACGTTAGCAGCGATACTTGAAAGGCTGACACCTACTAGGTTTAGAATGCTACTATTGATATTCATCGTCGAGTAGCTCTCTGTTATCTGGCTATCCGTTAGCACTGCAACGATACCAGCGGCATTCGATAGGACACCGTTCAGTGCTATTGTACCGGTCGAGTAGCTCGCCTCGATTGAGGTTGAGCTTGCCTCGCCAACGATACCGCCAAGGTTCGAGGTCAATTTAACAAGACCGTCTGACGATAGGTTTCCGTTGAAGCAGGAGCCTATGATAGTTGTATTTGTAGCTACACCTATCAAACCGCCAGCCTTAGAGGTGAGCGATAGACCTAGCAGTGCAGACATCGCTAC
>JAITWF010000152.1 GCA_031285415.1 Deferribacteraceae bacterium | reverse complement strand
AATTTAGACCGTAGAGGATGTAGACAATGAAGATTCAGACGCAGATCGTAGTTCAAAATCATAATGAAGAGCTTGCAGATTTTGTTAGCACCAAACATACAGTTATCTTGGTAGGAAATGGCACCAAAACTATTCGCACAGATAGCAGCACAAAGATTATCTCTGCCCCTAATATCGCTGTAATCCCACGTAATACAAAGTTCAGCATTACCAATCGAAGCGATAAGGATAGCTATAAAGCCTACTGTATCTTTCTCGATGTCGATGATATAAAGGATTTTTATCAAACGCACTTAAAAGATGAGGTAGATTTCCTAGATACACCGATGGTGCTAGAGGAGCAAAAGGAGCTTTCAGAGGCACTTATGCGGCTTATGGAGGGCGAGCTTCCAGATGATATAGCAAAATTACGACACAACGAGCTTCTATCGTGGCTTATACATAATAAAGTGTACCTATCCTCCACCCCTGACGGCATAAATACAAAAGTTCGCAGGATTATAGAGAGTTCACCAAACAAGCGATGGCTTCTGAATGATGTTGCCAAAGATCTCGCCATAGGCGCAAGTAGCCTTCGCAGAGAGCTGCATAAAGAGGGGCATACCTTCACAGAGCTATTGGAAAATTGCCGTACATCGTACGCTTGTGGGCTTCTGCAATCTACAGATTATTCGCTGGAGCGAGTTGCGCAGGAATCAGGATTTAGCAATACCCATAGATTTTCATTAAAGTTCAAGAAACGATTTGGAGTGACACCCTCAAAGTTTAGAGAGTAACAGATTTTGAGCTAAACTGTATAAAAGTTGAGCTGATATGTACTATTCATTACTGCGAATAACGGCTATAAACATCATGCTTCCCCAAAGCCCATAACCATGTCATTGCAGGCCTGCCTCGCACTCCAGTTGTAGAAGTTCTAGATTGCGGTTCAAAGCCTGCTATGGCATCTTATTCCCACCTCTTGACATCAGTCTTTTTTTATCATCGAGGTGACGTATGAAGCTATCAGAACAGATCAAACCTATCAGCTACCTAAAAGCCAATGCAGCAGAGATTATAAGAACTATTAATGAAATTGATGGGCAATACATTATCACTCAAAATGGCGAGGCAAAGGCCGTCCTTATAGGCATAGACACATACGACAAGATGCAAGAAACTATTGCGTTGTTGAGTGGAACGAGCAGAAAGACAGGAAGGAAATGAGGAATAAAAAAAGGGGCGATTTAATCACCCCTTAGTATCATTAATGTCTAATAAATATATCGTCTATCAGTCCGTACTCTTTCGCCTCTTCGGCACTCATAAAGTAGTCCCTTTCGCAATCTCTTTCGATCTGCTCTGACGTTTTGCCTGTGCGTTCAGCTAAGATATCGTTGATCCGCTTGCGCTGGCGAAACATCTCCTCCACCTGAATACGCATATCGGTAGACTGTCCCTGTGCGCCGCCAGATGGCTGATGGATCATTATACGTGCATTCGGCAGAGCGTAACGCTTACCTTTATGGCCAGCTGCCAGCAGGAATGCACCCATGCTAGCCGCCTGCCCTAGGCAGATCGTCGATACATTCGGCTTTATATAGTTCAACGTATCAAAGATCGCAAAACCGCTCGTCACAACGCCACCAGGGCTATTGATATAGAGATACACATCCTTCTCGGGATCATCTGCCTCAAGGAAGAGAAGCTGCGCAATGATCGAGTTTGCCACTGCGTCGTCAACTGCCGTTCCCAAGAAGATAATACGATCCTTTAAAAGGCGTGAGTATATATCGTATGAACGCTCACCACGCCCTGTCTGCTCGATTACATAAGGTACATAGTAGCTCATTATTTGCTCTCAGCTTCGGCGTCTTTAGCCTCTTTTGCTGCTTTATCTGCCTGAATCTTTTCAAACTCCTCACGAGTCACAGTTTTATCGGTGATCTTGCTCTTCTCTGCAAGGAGTAGATATACTTTATCAGAGAGAACGTCGTTCTGCAACGCCATCATCTGATTGCGCTCCTCAACGTCTTTGCGAATCTCCTCTGCTGTGCGCCCTGCTAAGTCGGCGATACGTGCAATCTCCGCAGTTACATCGTCGTCAGTAACTGTAACCGACTGCTCCTCCGCTACCTTGCCGATGATAAGGGCTCTTTTAATCTGTTTTGTCGCCTCATCCATAAACTTAGGAGCCATCGCTTTAGGGTTTAGCCCAAACATCTGCGGATCTATACCCATCTGGTAGTACTGCTGTAGGCTCTGCCCTGCCAGACGCTCTGCCTGCTCCATAACGATAGACTCTGGCACTTCAAAGCCGTTCTCTTCGATAAGTTTATCCAGTATGTTTGTGAAAGTTTCAACTTTAGTATATTGATCAGCTTCATGTTGCAGATCTTTTTTGATTATCGCTCTTAACGCCTCAGCGGTTTCGATCTTAGGGTCTACCTTTTGAGCAAACTCATCGTCTACCTCTGGCGAGATCTTTTCGTTGATTTCGTGTAATACAACGGTGAATACAACCTCTTTGCCAGCGAGATCTTTCTGATGATACTCCTCTGGGAAGGTAACGTTGATATCTTTTGTTTCGTCGATACTCATCCCAACGACACCCTCTTCAAATCCAGGGATAAACTGGTTTGAACCAAGCTCCAGCGGCTGCTTCTCTGCTGTACCGCCATCAAATGGAACACCCTCTAGCTTCCCTTGAAAGTCGATAATCGTCTGGTCGCCCATGCGAGCCTTGCGCTTTCTAGAGATCTTTTTGAACTCTGCAAATCTATCTTGCAGAGTTTTTATTGTATTTTCAACATCAGAATCGTCTATAGCTATATTTGTGCGCTCAAATGCAAATCCTTCGAATTTAGCAATGCTAAATGTAGGGTATACATCAACCATAACTGTGAAGGAGATCGGCTTCCCCTCCTCCATTACAACGTTTTTAACCTCTGGCTGTGTGAGAGGATTGATATTATTAGAGACGAGAGCCTCTCTCATTGCGTCATTTATTACCTTTTCGGCAGCAGCAGCACGAATCTGGTGCATATTTTGCTTCTTAACTACATCACGTGGCGCTTTGCCTGGGCGAAATCCAGGAATTTTAGCCTTTTTAGCTACGTTATCGCACTCTGTATCGGCAGCCTCTTCAAATTTGCTGTAAGGAAGCTCGATCAGTAGCTCTTTCTGCGATTTAGGTGCGTCATTTACGGTAACATTCATTAGATAGACTCCTGAGATTTTGATTAGATAAGAGTATTGCTTCTGTGTGAGATGCAATGTTAGACGGCTTTTTCAAACTAAACCGGAGTGTACATATGGTACATGAGGATTTAGCTTGAAAAAAATAACGACACAGTGCGCTCACACAGCAGAAATACAGCGGGTGACGGGGTTCGAACCCGCTACCTCAACCTTGGCAAGGTCGCGCTCTACCAACTGAGCTACACCCGCTAAAAAATTAAAAAAGAAAATGCGGGTGGAGGGACTTGAACCCCTACGCCTTGCGGCACTAGATCCTAAGTCTAGCGCGTCTACCAGTTCCGCCACACCCGCATATAAAAAGAAGCAATTTTGTCTTCGGCATAATACATACTTTAATATCCCCTTGTTTGTCAAGAGATTATTATGAAAATATTGATTATGCCAAAATTTAATGCTATAAACAAAACACAGGGCAGAGTTTAAGCCCTGCCCTGAATCCTCTTTAAGGAGCACGTTATGGATAAAACCAAACGTACCGTTAGAAGGAAAGCACTAGCCCGCTTCTCCTTCTGGCTAGGGAAGCTTAAAATCACTCTAGAGTGGTGGTAGGCTCCCGAAAAGGAGGGCGCAAGCCCTCCGCTCCTTAGGGGATATAATAACACAAATTCCAAAGATCTCAATCACTATTTTTTAGGCACCCAGATAAATCCTTCGCCCTTTTTCTCCAATGTACCGATAGCTGGAAATGCTAGGTGCATACCAGCCACGCTCCACTTATTTTTTACCACTTCATTCATAATTCTAATGCGTGTCTCCGCCGCCTTCACAGGATCGCTGTCGTATGCAATACTAACTCCAGGCTGCGCCATCTGCACCTCTGCCACATGCACAATATCGCCCCATATCAGCAGCTCATTATTGAGTAGATACGCCGTATGCCCTGCGGTATGTCCCACTGCGTCCATTGTAAGTATCTCTGGAATAATCTTCTCACCGAAGTTAAAGGTTTTAACCTTTGCTCCGTAGGCTCTTATAACAGCCTTTGCCATCTGAACCTGCTCACTCATGCCGACCATACCACTCCAATAATCTTTCTCTGGCTTCGAGATCATAAGTGTAGCGTTAGGGAACGCAGGCTTGATATCTTTCGTTAACAGTCCGCCAATATGATCGGTGTGCATATGCGTGAGAACGATTATATCGATCTTATCAGGCGTTAATCCTGCGTTTGCAACGGCAGCTATTAATTGACCATTTGCAGCGGCACCAAATCCTGTATCGACAAGGATATTTTTATCTTTCGTCTGCACTATGAATGCGTTCACATAGAAGCCGATCTTGCCATCTGGCGTATACTTTTTGCTCATCTCTTCGGTGTATCCGATAAGCTTTGAGGTATCGCCTACACCTGAAACATCCACCAGTGTGGTTAATTTAAGATTGCCTACGTTAAATGTGCCAAAATCGCCAGCTTTCGCTGCATATGCCACATTAGCCGCTGGCTCTTTGCTCTCCTTCTGTGCCGTTGCGCATGAGATACACGCAATCGCCAATACTGATAAAACTAAAATTTTTTTCATATATAACCTCTCAAAAAAATCCATTCGGGTGGGCTAACCCCGCCCCTACATCATGATCTATCTATTTTTCCTCTCTGCCACGACCTTTTCGGTGAGGTGAGATGGAAGCTCTTCATAGTATGAGAATTCCATTGTAAACATGCCATGTCCGCCCGTTATACTGCGGAGATCTGGCGCATAGGTGAGGATCTCTGCCATCGGCACCTGCGCTCTGATATGCTGTCCAGATGTTTGCGGCTCAACGTTCAGAATTCTACCTCTGCGAGAGTTCATATCGCCGATAATCGCCCCAACATGCTCCTCTGGCACGAAGATATCCATATTCATGATCGGTTCTAGAAGGATAACCTTTGCATCGGAGGCGACCTTTTTAAACGCCATAGAGGCAGCTACTTTAAACGCCATCTCCGATGAATCCACCGAGTGATAAGAGCCGTCGTATAGGGCAAATTTGAAATCCACCATCGGATATCCCGATATTACCCCCTCGACAGCCGCCTCACGCACCCCCTTTTCGACCGCTGGAATATAGTTGCGTGGCACAACGCCGCCGACAACACGATCTTCAAACTCAATTCCTGCACCCCTCTCTAGAGGTATCAACTCGAGCCATACATCGCCGTACTGCCCACGTCCGCCAGACTGCTTCTTATATTTCCCTTGTCCAGAGGCTTTCGTCTTGATCGTCTCTCGATATGGCACCTTCGGCACCTTCATCTCGACCTGCACATTAAACTTCTTCTGCAACTTCTCAACGACAGCCTCGATATGCATCTGCCCCATACCAGAGAGGAGTAGCTCAGCGGTTTCAGGGTCTCGCCTAATCTGTAGCCCCTGATCCTCCTCTAACAGTTTATGAAGCCCTGCCGACACCTTCTCCTCATCATCTTTCGATTTCGGCTCAATGCTAAACGAGATTACAGGCTCTGGCATATCAACTTTAGGGAACTCGATCGGTTTATTCACTGCGCATAGCGTATCGAAGGTGTCGGTATAGCGAAGTTTACTCACCATAGCGATCTGCCCAGCGGTGACCTCATCGGTCTTATTATAATTTTTCCCCTGCATAAGGAAGAGTTGCGCAAGCTTCTCCTTCTCGCCCTTCGTAGAGTTCAAGACCTCCATATCGCTCTTTACAGAGCCAGAGATCACTCTAAAGATCGATAGTTTACCTGCAAATGGGTCGATAAACGTTTTAAAAACGTATGCAGAGAACGCCTCATCGGTAGATTGCACAAAGATCTGCTCATTATTCTTCTTGTCGTCTGCGATACGAGGCTGCTCCTCCGCTGGCGACGGCAGATATTTAATTATAGCCTCTAGTAGCAGCTTTGCGCCGATATTTCTAATCGCAGAGCCGCACAATACTGGCACAAATTTCTTTGTGATTGTACCCTCTCGAAGCCCTTTATGGATCTCCTCTTCGGTCAGTTCACCAGTTTCGAGGTACTTTTCGATCAGTGCGTCGTCCATCTCGCTCGCCGCCTCGATAAGCTTTGTGCGATACTTCTCCGCCTCCGCCATAAGTTCAGCAGGGATCTCTTGAATCTTGTAGTTTGAGGATGTATCGGTATAGACGTACGCCTTCATGCTTATCAGATCGATAATACCGGTAAACGTTTCCGCCGCACCGATCGGGATATATAAAGGCAGTGGTGTGATATTAAAAACTCTCTCTATATCAGCAAGAGCACGATAAAAATCTGCTCGTTCTTTGTCCATTTTATTGATAAAGATCAGGCGAGCTAGGGAGTATTCATTTGCAAACGCCCACACTCTAGAGGTTTCCGCCTTTACGCCTGTGATAGCGGAGGCAAGGACAACCGCCCCACTTGCGGCGCATAGAGCCGATTTAGTTTCATGTAAAAAGTTTGCATATCCTGGGGTATCGATGATGTTGAGCAGATTTTTGTTCCACTCGATCGTTGCTACTTTGGTGTTGATTGATAATTTACGAGAGATCTCTACAGGATCGTAATCCATCATACTGGTGCCAGTTTCGATGTCGCCGATCCGCTTTGTGATACCTGAATTGAATAGTATCGCCTCCACGAGGCTGGTTTTACCTGCGCCACCGTGCGAGATGAAGGCTACATCTCTAATTACTTGTGTATCCATACGTTACCTCCTTTTTAACTA
>JAITWF010000128.1 GCA_031285415.1 Deferribacteraceae bacterium | reverse complement strand
ATCTCTGCGGCGCCAGCCCAATTATCAGCGGACTGTATAGCTTCGATCGCTTCAAAATCCACACTATATAAGAGGCACTGCGCAGAGTGCAAACCTCCAAGTGCGTTATTGATTGTTCTGTTTAATATTGTATAGTAGCTAAGAGTACTCTCCCAGCTCATTCCTCCAAGCATGCCTATAGTTTTCATAGCTTTGAGTATAGCGTAGCTAAAGATGGGTAGTCAATAGATTTACCCTCGCTCTTAATAAAAATATATTGACATTATGCGCATGTAATATTAACAGTAGATATAAATCTTTGTTTAGGGAGCGTCAGACATGAATCAGTTGAAGAAGAAAGTAGCTTACAATATCGCAATAGCAGGGATCACAGGCGCAGTCGGCGAGACTCTGTTAAAAATTCTTGAAGAGCGCAACTTTCCTGTGGCGAGTATCCTTCCACTGGCGTCTGCTCGCTCTGTTGGCAAAAAGATTACATTCAAAGGGGTAGAGTACCCTGTACAGGAGCTGACGCACGACTGTTTCACTGGCAAAGAGATCGATATCGCATTCTTCTCTGCTGGTGGCGACCGCTCGAAAGAGTTTGCATTTTCAGCTGTAAAGGCTGGCGCAGTGGTAGTGGATAACTCCTCTGCATTCCGTATGGATCCAACTGTGCCGCTAGTGGTGCCAGAGGTCAATCCGCAAGATGCATTCAAACATAAAGGGATTATCGCAAACCCAAACTGTACCACAATTATAATGGTTGTTCCTCTGAAACCGCTTCACGATTACGCTAAGATTAAGCGTGTGGTCGTGTCATCATATCAATCAACCTATGGTGCTGGTGCATCGGGCATGTACGAGCTGATGGAGCAGACGAAGGCGTGGGTGAACGGCGGCGAACTTAAGAAGTCTACCTTCCCATACCAGATCCTCTTTAACCTTATTCCACAGGTGGACAGCTTCACCGACAACGGATATACGAAAGAGGAGATGAAGATGCACAACGAGACTCGCAAGATCTTCGGAACCGACGATATGAGCGTCTCTGCTACATGTGTGCGTGTGCCTGTGTTATCTGCCCACTCGGAGTCGGTCACTATCGAGACAGAGCTGAAGCTGACAGCAGATAAGGCGATGGAGCTACTCAAAGGCGCAGAGGGCGTGAAGCTGGTAGATGATCCAGCTAATAGGGTGTATCCGATGCCGCTAGATGCTACAGGGCAGGACTTATGCTATATCGGTAGAATTCGTGAGGATATATCGGCTGAAAATAGCCTAACGTTCTGGATCTCTGGGGATCAGTTGCGCAAGGGTGCGGCTACAAATGCGGTACAGATCGCAGAGCTACTGATCGCAGAGCTACTGATAAAATAAGTTTATAAGAACGCTAATATTGCTTGCATAGCGCAAAACAAGCGTGTATATAGAGTAGTTATTATTTCATGGAGGTTTTTTGTGAATAAAAAAGAGTTAGTGGATATGATTGCCACCAAAGCTGGAATTAAGAAAGTTGAAGCTGAAAAGGTGCTTTCAGCGTTTGAAGAGTCGATATTCGACGCTTTGAAAAAAGGGGACAAAGTTACTTTGGTTGGTTTCGGAACATTTTCTGTAACAAGCCGTAAAGCACGCAAGGGTAGAAACCCACAAACAGGCAAAGAGATCACTATTGCTGCAAGAAAATCTCCTAAGTTTGTTGCTGGTAAAACTTTTAAAACAATGATTGCAAAATAATAAGAAGTTCATATATTTAGTGAACCGAGCAGTCGCCCTCCATATTCGATGATTATGGAGGGTTTATTTTTTGAATTACGACAATTTTATGCTAATTCCCCTTCGCTGGCGAAGGGGTACGCCATAGGCGGGGGGTAGTGGTTGCAGAGAAAATCCACTACCCCGTCACTTCGTGCCACCCCTTCGCCAGCGAAGGGGAATTATATTGGATTTTTTGTAAACTATGATTATTCGGGGTATTGAAACATCTTGCGACGAGACATCGATCGCACTCCTCAAGGTAGATGGTAGCGATCTGCATACGCTATCGTTGCGTACCTACTCGCAGGCAGATATCCACGCCGTATTTGGCGGTGTAGTGCCAGAGGTTGCCTCTCGCAACCATATGCAGAAGATTATCCCACTCTATCAACAAACTATCGATGAAGCTGGCATTGTGCAGAGCGATATCGACATTATATCAGTTACAAACGCTCCAGGGCTGATCGGCGCACTCTTTGTGGGGGTTGCCTTTGCAAAGGGGCTTGGATATGCCCTTAAAAAGCCTGTGGTGCCGATTCATCACCTTTCAGGGCATATTCTATCAGGTGAATTAGATAATCCATCGCTCAAGCCGCCATATATCGCTATGGTGGCGTCTGGTGGGCATACACATATATACGATGTAAACAATCCTCTGTCGTTCACCCTCTGGGGGCGCACTATTGATGATGCGGCAGGGGAGGCGTTTGATAAGGTTGCCAAGATGATCGGCGGCAAGTATCCTGGAGGTCCCTTCATAGAGAGGCTTGCGCTAGAGGGGAACCCCCTTGCGATAAAGTTCCCTATCGCCTTAAGGGATACTGATAATTTTTGCTTTAGTGGGCTAAAAACGGCTGTATTGACGGCTGTAAATAAGAAAGAGTTCTCGAACGCCGATATAGCCGCCTCATTTCAGCATACTGTCGCTGTCACGCTGACTAATAAGCTGATAAGGGCGGCAAAAACGTTGAATCGAGATAAAATAGTCCTTGCTGGCGGCGTTGCCTGCAACGGATATATTCGTAAATACCTGTCAGAGAGGGCGTTGGAGGAGGGGATCACCGTTCATCTGCCCTCTATAGCTTTATGTAACGATAATGCACTTATGATCGCCTATGCGGCATACCGCATAACACAAGGGCAACAACTTGATAAATATAGTGATCTCGGCTTTGCGGCAGGGGATACGAGGCATAATATAGATGTCTAGCCGTCATTGCGGACTTGATCCGCAATCCAGATCAAACAATTTTTTCCGTCAACAACTCGCCCGAAACGACCTCGTTGCCGCCCCTATGGCTGGCATCTCGTCGGCACCGTTCAGGCTTATACTGCGAGAGTTCTTCGACGGACTCGCCTATACCGAGATGGTCTCTGTTGAGGGGGTAAAGAGGGATAATCCGTTTAGTACCGAATATCTCGACATACTCCCAAATGATAGGCCAGTGGTGGCGCAGCTCTTCGGCGGCAATCCCGATTCGTATCAGGAGGCGGCGGAGGTGGCGACGAAATACTCAAACCCCGACGCATTCGATATAAATATGGGCTGTCCAGTCAAAAAGGTGATAAAATCTGGTGGCGGTTGCGCCCTCCTGCGAGATCTCGATAGGGTGCGTGCTATTATAAGTAGCATGCGTAAAGGCACTACTAAGCCATTTTCGGTGAAGATCCGTGTCGGTTGGGATGAATCGACACCTGTATATAATGAGATCCTTGATATTGCGCAAAGTGAGGGTGCAGACGCTATCATATTGCACGCTAGGACTCGCAGCCAGATGTTTGGCGGTAGGATTCATTATGAAGCACTTGCAGATATGGCGGCAAGGGCTACGATCCCTGTGATCGGTAACGGCGATGTGACGGACGTAGAGAGTTACAGACGCATGAAGGAGACAGGGGTGGATGGCGTGATGATAGGTCGTGCTATGATGCATGCGCCGTGGGTATTTAAAGTGATCAGGGAGGGGCGAGATTCGCAAGATTACCTTGCGCCTATCGAACTATACGAGCTGATCTTTAGACTCTATCATAAGATGCAGCAGCACGCCTCCGCAAATGAGAATAAGCAGGGGCATTATCTTAATATAATCAAAAAGTACGCTGTATGGTTCTCTAAGGGGCTACCAGAGGCGGCAAACTTCCGTGCGGAGATCTATAAGAATAGCGACGAGGAGTCGTTCCTAAATCTTATGGAATTCTTTAAGAGATGATTTGACAAAAATTTAACATCTTCTTAATTACATATGAACGCCTCTAAGATACCTTATAAAAAAAGGAGGTCTTCATGCTAAGAAAATTACTGCTTCTCGTAACAATGTCATTATTCGCCGTTCAGGCGTTTGCAGCGGATACCATCAACGGTGCTGGTGCGTCGTTTCCATTCCCAATCTATTCAACGTGGGCGTTTGACTACGCAAAAGCTACCAAAACAAGGGTAAATTATCAATCCGTCGGCTCTGGTGCAGGTATTCAGCAGATCACCGAAAATACCGTTGCATTCGGTGCAACAGATGATCCTATTAAAAAGGCTGATCTAGACAAGAACGGTTTTATGCAGTTTCCAGCCGTTGTAGGCGGAATCGTGCCAGTGGTTAACGTAGATGGCGTTAAATCGGGCGAATTAGTGCTTACAGGCAAACTTCTCGCCGATATCTACCACGGTAAAATTACAAAGTGGAACGATCCTGCAATAGCCGCTATAAATAAGGGGATGAAGCTACCGAACGCAAATATCAGCGTAATCTACCGCTCTGATAGCTCTGGCACATCGGCAGTGTTCACCACATACCTATCGCAGGTTTCTCAAGAGTGGAACGACGAGATCGGCGCAGGTAAATCTGTCAAATGGGCTGTTGGCATGGGTGCAAAGGGGAACGACGGTGTGGCTGGCAATGTGAAACGCCTTAAAAACAGTATCGGCTATGTAGAGTATGCATATGCAAAGCAGAATAATATCTCGTGGACATCGCTTGTGAATAAAGCTGGCAAAACCGTTGCCCCAACTATGGAGACCTTCCAGGCGGCGGCAGGCTCGGCAGCTTGGGATAAAGAGCAGGGGTACTACCTATGGCTTGTAAACGCAGATGGCGACAGATCTTGGCCGATAGCGGCGGCAACGTTTATCCTTCTGCGCAAAGATCAGCCAGAGGTGAACGCTAAGGTTGTAAAATTCTTCGACTGGTGCTTCAAGAACGGCGACACACAGGCGACAAATCTTATCTATGTAGCACTTCCAGAGAGCTTGAAAGAGAGTATCAGAGGCTACTGGAGGGAGAACGGTATTAAATTTTAGTCAACATCGCTGGGGGTGGAGGCAAACGCTTTCCACTCCTCAGGCATTCTCATAATCCGCTTCTTATTCCCATCAAATAGCGCATGTTCGGTATATCCAGTGGCGAAAGTTTTACCCTTGCCGTCGTGCAACCTATAGGCTGCCTTAAACTTCACCTTTCCAGTCTCCGCCCACCAGCAGTGAACAAATACCTTATCGCTTAACACGATCGGCTGATGATAGTCGAGGTTCACCTTGATCAGAAGGTACTGAATATTACGCTCCATGTCTTTCAGGAAGAGGTCGTGTATCAGCTCTACACGAGCGATCTCGAGGTATGAGAGGTATACGGCGTTGTTTACATGCCCATATGCGTCTAGATCCGCAAAGCGCACTTGAATTTCAGATGTTATTTCCATAATCATTTTTTACCCTAAAGTAAAATAATTTTCAAGAAATAACTTTGATATCGACTTAAACCTTAAAGCGTGTTAAATTTACCACCATGAAAAAGATCGAAGCTATTATAAAACCGTTCCAACTAGATGATGTTAAAGAGAAGTTGACAGAGATCGGGATAACTGGCATAACCGTTACCGAAGTGCGAGGATTTGGTCGCCAGAAGGGACACTCCGAGCTATACCGTGGCGGCGAGTATGTGATCGATTTTATCCCAAAGATCAAGCTTGAGATCGTCGTTATCGACGAGATGGTGCAAGATGTGGTGGATACGATTGTAAACGCCGCCAGAACTGGCAGAATAGGCGATGGCAAGATCTTTGTACTGCCTGTTGAATCTGTGATACGAATACGAACTGGTGAAACTGGAGAAGACGCAATATGAACGTTAACGAAGTATTAGAGCTAATAAAAGAACAAAATATTAAGATTGTAGACCTTCGATTCACCGACATGCTCGGCACGTGGCACCACACCTCTGTGCCAGCTATACGGCTGACAGAGGATGCCTTCACCGATGGATTTGGTATAGATGGCTCGTCGATCAAGGGGTGGAGGGCGATCGATTCCAGCGATATGCTGATCATGCCAGATCCAGAGAGCGCATTCCTAGATCCATTCTACGATACTCCAACGATATCAATGATCTGCGATATATACGACCCGATCACAGGCACCCCATACTCTCGAAACCCTCGCTATATAGCGCAAAAGGCGTTAGCATACCTGAAATCTACAGGGCTTGCCGATACCTGCTATATAGGGCCAGAGCTTGAGTTTATAGTGATGGACAACGTTCAGTACGCTGTTACCCCACAGAATCAATTTTATACGGTCGACATCCACGAAGCTGGCTGGAATAGCGGCAGAGAGGAGATAGGCGGTAATATAGCAGGTAAGATAGAGTTGAAGGGGGGCTACTTTCCAGTTCCTCCAGTAGACTCGTTGCAGGATCTGCGTAGCGAGATGGTTGTAAATCTTATGGAGATCGGACTCCCTGTAGAGTGCCACCACCACGAGGTCGCTGTGGGGCAGTGTGAGATCGACATTCGCTTTGACACCCTGCTGAAACAGGCTGATAATGTGATGAAATATAAGTACGTCGTGCGTAATACTGCTGCCCAGAACGGAAAAGTAGTCACCTTTATGCCGAAACCGCTATTTGGCGACAGTGGCAACGGTATGCACACGCATATATCTCTATGGAAAGAGGGGAAGCCGCTATTTGCTGGCAACGATTACGCAGGTCTATCCGATATGGCGTTATACTTTATCGGTGGGATTCTGAAACATGCTAAAGCGTTGGCGGCATTTACAAACCCTACACTAAACTCGTACCGCAGGCTGATCCCAGGCTATGAGGCACCTGTAAACCTGGCGTACTCCTCTCGCAACCGCTCCGCCTCTATCAGAATACCGATGTATTCGGCAAGTCCGAAGGCGAAACGTGTGGAGGTGCGCTTCCCAGACCCTATGGCAAACCCTTATATGTCCTTTTCGGCGATAATGATGGCTGGAATAGATGGCGTGCTGAATAAGATCGATCCAGGTCCTGCTATGGATAAGAACCTTTACGACCTAGATCCGATAGAGCTTGCCGATGTGCCACAGCTGCCAGGAAGCCTTGAAGAGGCTATGACGGCGTTGGAGAACGATTATAGCTTCCTACTAAAGGGTGATACCTTTACAGAAGAGTTTATCTTCGCATGGATAGAGCTAAAACGCACTCTTGAGATCGAGCCAGAGAGGCTAAAACCGACACCATTTGAGTATCAGTTATATTTTAATCAGTAAAATCATCATACACTCCCCCCTTGAGGGGGAGTCGAAGAGGATGTAATCCGATTCGGTGGGGGGTAACCCCTCCCCGAAAAAATGGTCATTTTTTCGACCCTCCCTCAAGGGGAGGGTGTACCTTTTAAAAGTAGTACATATACGTCAGATTCAACTCATTCTTATAGACTTTGCTCTGCTTCATATACTTTATCCCTGCCGAAATAGCGTGATCAATCGCTGGATATACGGCGTAGCTTGCGCTAACCTCCCCCTCGTGATGTTCCCCCCTGTCAGAGTAGATAAGATACGATCCCTCCGCCAGAAATCTGCCGAAGGTGCCAGTCGAGTAGATCACTCCGCCGCTAACGCCGATTCCTCCAACGATCCAGCTGGAGTATCTGCCTGCCATCTCCGCCTCGCCTGTGCCGAAGAGCCAAACTATAGAGTTTTCTACTGGCATAAAGGTGACGCCGCCAGAGGCGTTAAGATAGCCTGTCATCAACGTTTTATCTGCAAATAAACTGCGATCCTCTACCCCTGCTTGAGCCCTCCACGATGGTGCGCCGAAGAAGCTTGTTATATCAGAGAGCATTGCTACATCTAATAATGTCAACTCTTTGAGGTTAAATTTGCCAGTCGCCTCGTAGTAGCGCAGTTTAAGGTCTAGTGCGTCTATATTGCTCTCGCCTAGGTAGCCTAACGGATTATCGATAAACGAGTGAAAGGAGGGGCGTAGCGACATTTCGACGAAGTTACTGCTATCGGTATACCCCATCCCAGCGGTAACTCGTGCGCTTTTATGCCCCGATTCTGGCTGAGAGGTGCGCTCGATCGGATATTCATTCTTCTCTGCATATCTGGAACGAGTCATCAGCACGCTAAGGCTACGCCGCCTATATTCGCTGATCTCCTCTGGCGTAGAGCCTTGAAAGTTATATCTAATAAGCTCTGACGCAAGATCAAGTACTGCAATCTGCTGTGGTGCAGTGAAATTACTCACCTGCACGCTATCTGCTGATATCTCGCCATCTGCCACTGCACGAGCAAGTGTCACAGCGTCACCAGGGATAGAGTCTGCCATCGCCTCCATCCGCTTTGCATACGAGGGGCGAAAATTGACCTTCGATACCATATCGTTTGAGGTGATCGCACGGACTGTATCGATCGGTATCACAAAGATAAATCCATCGGTGAGTGTTATCCCTGGACGAGCCGCCTCGAGGAAGAAGAGCAGGTTGTATGCGCAATTTTCATCTAGAAAGTAGTAGTCGGAGGCGAACGAACTCATCTCCCAGATATGTAGGTACATGCGCCAAACCTCATCAGGTGTGAGATTGAGCTCGTATTCCCATACATCACGCAGGTCGATAGCCTCGTATTCGTTGAGTTTTTCATAGTATGGCACAACGCTATAATGCCCATAAAAACCGCCAGTAAGCCCCTTTACGAGATATGCAAGTGCACCAGCCCCCTCTGCGGCGGCACCATACGTGGCGGCATAGCCTAATAGGCTTGTACTTTCAGCTGGTTCGAGGCGTATCATAGTGTGTCCAAACATCGAGCCAGGGCCTGACATGTTATATGATGGAAAGACTACAGAGGCTTTCTGCGGAGCGATCTTGCTTGATACGTTATCGAAGTTTGGGCATGCCGCCTTTGGCATATCTGCAAGCATAGGAAGCTCACCCTGTAGCCACGCTGTGCGAGCAGGGAAGGTGCACTGTGCGTGAGTGTCGGGGATACCAGCAGGGGCGAGAATTGCACGAATCGTTGCCTCAAGCTCTGCCTGTGGATCTATCTCGCCATCGACCGCCAGAAAGAAGCGTGTCTCGTCGATAAGGCTGCGATATTTACCCAATGCGGAGCTTTTATAGTGCAAAAGCACTTGCCAATATTGAGATTCCGAAAGCCTCTTCTGATTAGCAAGCTCGATAGCGTCGGATAAGGTATCTGCACTGGCAGAAACTGCGAATAGTAGGAAGATAATTATAAAATGTTTCATAGAGTGCAAATATACAAGATAGTGAGGTGGTGGTCAAGATTATTTAGTTGTAAAGATTTGTATTGACAAATACTGCACAATGTATGATTTTAACATTGTGAGGTGGCGATATGGCAAATGTAAATGTACGAGTGGATGATGCGGTAAAAGATGGAGCGGAGCGGATCTTTTCAGAGCTTGGGCTTACAATCTCTGCCGCAACCAACGTTTTCTATAAACAGGTTATTCGATCTGGAGGTATGCCATTTGAGCTACTTGTTGATCCATTTTATTCAGTCGGCAACCAGAAGCATTTAGAAAAAGCTATTGCTGCATATGAATCAGGCAAGAGCAAGCCTGTGATAAAGTCTCTGGCGGATCTTGAGAAGATGGCAGATGAATAATTTAATCTTTCTGCCAGAGGCATGGGAGGATTATCTATACTGGCAAACAGAGGATAAGAGGACTCTCAAGCGTATAAATCAACTCATTGCAGATATTTTACGCAACGGTTACGATGGAATTGGCAAGCCTGAACCACTAAAAGGCAACTTGAGTGGCTGGTGGTCTCGTCGTATAGATGACAGTAATCGGTTACTGTTTCGGCTTCGAGATGATGGTTACATTGAAATAGCGCAGTGTCGTGGGCATTATTCAGATAGATAAAACAAAAAAAGGGCATACTTTCGCATGCCCCTTAGAGGAACAATTACAGAGATGTGTTTACGATTGTGATTGCGTCAGCAACGTAAGCAAACTCAACATCAGCTGATGGGAAGATAACTGCAAAGTTTTTCTGCAATTTGCTACCAAAAGCGTCTACATCTTGAACTTCCATGATAGAAGCAAGTGTTGTGATTGTTTCGCCAGAACCCATAGCAACATCACGAACTAGGCTGTCCATGTTACCTTGAACGAATTCACCAACTGTCTCGTTTGCAACCCATGCGCTTGTTGAAGAGCATTTGAATGCAGCGATGTCAAGTGTGATACCCCAAGACTGTGTTGTGAATGTACCGTTAGTGGTAGTAACGAGGATCTGCATTAGTTTAGAATCAGCAGAATCGCCAAGGAGCATTGCGCCAAGTCCGCAACCAGTGTTAGACTGATTAGCAGATGCAACGCTTGCGAACACGAACAGTGTGAGAACTACGAGTAACTTTTTCATATCAACTCTCCTAATAAAATAGTATCCACATATTAATGATCTTTTACTCTAACGTCAATCAATTTATCTGCAAATATTAGGGGATATCGAGAAAGTTTATAACCTTTTGTTGTGTATCATTATATTTACCAGCGGTAACATGTCCTTCGTAATTTGTGATCAACAGATCCGCTCGCTTGCCAGATGATTTATACAGCACCTCTGCATGTTCATACGGAATTATAGGATCCTTTCGATTATGAATTAGCATAATGTTGACGGTGTCATCTATCTCGCTAATAAATTTACGTGGCGCATAGTCGTCGTTTATCGTCCATGCTACGGGGTACTGAAACGCCCATGTTATAAAGAGATCGCCAGCCTTCTCCCTAGCGATATCACGCCAAGAGGAGAATGCGCTATCGGTGATTAGAGCCGATATCCTGTCCTGATGTTCGGTTGTGGCAACTGTGTATATTGCGATAGCCCCACCCATGCTCTGCCCCAGCACGATAACATCGTCTACATCTGGAATATTGCCCGATAGGAGGAGGTCGAGGGCTGTGTGGCTGTCGTCCATTACCCCTTTTATACTCGGCTCCCCTGTGGAGACGCCGTAGCCTCGATAATCAAAGGTAAATACAGCGTATCCAGCGTTCACAAGCCACCAGACGGTATGTATATGATAGCTCATATTCTGCCCATTGCCGTGAAGGAATAGGATAGTTCCT
>JAITWF010000050.1 GCA_031285415.1 Deferribacteraceae bacterium | reverse complement strand
AATCTTCTCGCTACATCTTGAAAGAGACATGCTTGACAGCAAACTGCCACCCAAAATGGACAGAGGAGCAGGCTGTATACACAATCGACTCTATCAAAGCTTACACAAAATCTCGTATGAGAAAGGCAGAGTTCTGGCTCTCTACGCTGATTGACAAAGTTGAAGAGGCTCGCATTGTGGGTGTAGATGCGAAAGTGCTTGCAGACGCACGCACAGCGCATTCAAAAGCACACATCCTTTGGGAATACTGGACCGCAGAGAACTCTGACGGCTTCCACAACCCTGAACTTGCAAGAGAGAGCTTGACTCAGTCGATCACTATCTCTTCAAACGCTATCGACGCACTACAAAAGGCGATCGATGGTAAAATAGCTAAGAAATAGTTAATTGGTTATTTAATGTGTCTTGTCCCCCTTCTTCGGAAGGGGGATTTTTTTTTGTGTTGCATTTGTGTATACTTTTGGTTATGATATCTGTTAGGTGATTACTATGGCAAGAAGTGCAAATTTACATATCCGTATAGACCCTGAAACTAAAGCTGGTGCCGAAGAGCTTTTCTCCTCGTTTGGTATAACTATTACCGACGCAGTTAATATCTTTTTGCACCAATCTCTATTAGAGGGTGGGCTACCCTTTCAGCCACGTAAATTGCGTTATAATGCGCAAACCGAAGCTGCGATTCAGGAGGCTCGAGATATTATGAGTGGGAAGATTCAATCTAGAATATATGAAAGTCTTGACGAACTTAACGCTGATATTGAAAAAAGCTAATTATGCTTAAATTAAGAGCTACTGCGCAGTATAAAAAAGACCGAAAACTTATGCTTAAGCGTAAATTGTCGTTAGAACCGTTAGATTATGTAATTCAAGCCCTTATTGATGGCAAACCACTTGAGGCAAAATACAGAGACCACGCCCTATCGGGCAACTATAAGGGATTTAGAGAGTGTCATATATCGCCTGATTGGCTTTTGATCTATGCTATAGATGGCGATAATTTAATACTCACCACTGTGCGCACTGGTACACACTCTGATCTATTCTAATGGTGGCAGTCTCTCCAATATAATAATCGTAACCGCCCCGATCGCTATCCCTGCCGCCAACGCCACCAACAGGTACCAGCCCACGATGGCAGTAGCGAAGAGACCTTTTATATAAAGATGGCTTATCACCCATAGCTGCGTGAGCATATGCAGCGTTGCGCCTACTATCCCCACTGTAAAGGGGGAGATATATCGCCGAAACGCTACAATGCATAGAGCCATACCGATAAACGCAACAACTCCAGAGGGTACCCCGAGCGACAGCCGAAATATAATATTGCCTGAAAGGATAGGGACGAGGCTGATCTTTAGGATCGTTACCATAAACGCTGGCAGAACGCCTCCACGGTATAGCATTACCATGATCGGTAGATTGGCAAGCCCAATACGAACGCCAGGGATAGGGGAGGGTAGGAGGTTCTCTAAAACCCCTAATACGACGCTCATTGCGCCTAGGATTCCTATCATAGCGATATCGTGGTTATTCAGCCGTCTCATTCGCAATTAACCGTAATGGCAACTCTATTAGGTAGACACGCCGCCGTCTGCCCACACTCTGACACCCAGCCAGAGGCGACACAGATCTTATCTGGACAGTCAGAGGAGATCACCCTTGCTCTGTCCTCCTCAACCTCCACAACCATCCCTTGCTCAAGTGAGATTGTTTGCGTCTGCCATCTTAATGTAGTGGCGGTATTGTCCTGTATGAGTTGCAGCTTTTTAGTGGTACTATCGCCATCATCAGCGATAAAGAAGATCGCTAATGCCACTACAGATAGTGCAACAGCTATATCAAAGATCCGAATATTTTTTCCCATTTAGATACTCCTCCCACTCCATCGGTAGAAGGTATTTTTTCTTATTATTGCACTCTTTGCAGGCACATGCGATATTGCTTTTGACAGTTTTGCCCATGCGAACAAGTGGCACGATATGATCCATCGTTAGCTCCTCTGGTGGGAATTTTTCGCCACAATATTCACATATGCCACGTGCTAGCTTCTCTTTCCACCAACGCTCTTTGCGCAGCTCACGTGCCCTCTGTTTTTCAGCTTTTATCTCGGAATCAGTTGCAGTGGTGTAGAATAGTTCGTCCATATATCACCACGTATAGGTAAGAGAGGTATCGATACCGCCGATATGTATCCCAGCGTTATTAAGGCTTGCCGCCTCATCTGATCTTGATTTGAGTGTGTCTAGATATTCATAGGCGTAGTTTAACCCTATGCGTACCCCAAAATTATCAGTAAAGTGATATCTGTACGATAGATCTACCTCGGTATTGACGCATAAAAGCGCATTAGAGGCTTCGAAATCTTTATTTTGTAGACGATATACGTTGCTGCCGATATTCTGCCAGCCGTAGCCACCTGCTAGGTAGATATGTATTATCAACCCCTCTATGAATACAGGTTTTTTAATGTCGTAGAATAATCCTACCTGCCGCTCGTCGATATCTAGAATTAAGCTATTAGCGGTAAGGTCGATAGAGCTTGGCATTACACTTACAGCCCTTGAATGATCGGTAAACTGTGTATATATCCCAAACCGAGAGTAGCTATCGATAGAGTTCTCCTCTGTGATGGGGGTGCTGATGGCTATAGCGAAATATTGCGTTGTAGAACCGATAGTGAGCGGCTCGCCATCTTGAAAGAAAGTGCCATTGCCGTATGTAATATTATCGATCACATCCGCTCCAAATCTATAGCTACTACGCTTGTATTGCAGGTAGAATGATGTATCGTGCGATAGTACCGACATCGTGAAGGGTAGGCGTATCTCCACCAATCCTTTCATTGTGGCTGGCGATAGATTCTCCTTGCGTAGCGGCTTTTCGGTCAGGTTTGAGTTAAGAGTTCCCTGCCATGTAATTCTTGAGAGTAACGGAACTGCTCTGGAGGCGTGTATGGCGAACTTCCCCATAACAAGCCCCTCGTCACCACCCTCTAATTTTGAAAATCCAGCTTTAGGGCGGATAAAGTAGCCAGCTCCAGCCTCAACAGATATATATTGCATGATCGGGTGCGCCTGCTCTGTCCAGATCGAGCCGTTCCGCTCATTCAGAAGTATCTGGGCGGATATGGGGGTGGCGAACAGTATAAAAAGGGTGATAGATAGTAGTAGTTTATGCATATATTAATCTTTATAGACTTCGCTTCTATGTTCAATACTAAATGCCAAAACAACAAGATCATTTTCGTGTATATCGCAAAGAACTCTGTAGTTGCCGATCCTATAACACCATTCACCAGAATGATTTGATGTAAGCCCTTTCCCATGAACTCTAGGATTGTCGCATTCATTAATATTTTTCATTAGCCATGAAATAATTATACGACGCACACCATTGTCCATCTTTGATAGCTGTTTGTCAGCATTTTTTGAAAACTTTAACGACCATTTCATAGATATTTCTTTGCAATCTCTTCAGCGGAATATGTTATAGGGTCTTGATCAAATTCTTCTTTTGCTATCTTCCAATCACGCAGATCGATTGCATCTTCGATAACGTCAAGAGTCGCTTCAAGCATGAACGCTTCTATTGATTTGCCATGAATAGCAGCATATTTAGCTATTAGTGTCTTTTGGCTTTCATTAATGTCTATAGTGAATGTTGTTGGCATGCTATACCTCCAGATCTATGCAGTTAAAAATAAAAATGCCCCAATATTTCATTGGGGCGCATACTTGTATAGTCAGGCCGCTTCTACCACTTCGCCAGCATCTGCTTCGCAAGGTTTGCAGAGCTGCTACGAGGATACTGCTTCACGAGCTGCTCTAGTGTGCTTTTTGCATTATCTTTCTGCTTAAGAGCATCATATGTATAGCCGATCTTTAGCATAGCATCTGGCACCTTGCCACCCTGCGGATACTTAGTCGTGACGACTTTGAAAGCCTCTAACGCCTTATTGTAATCCCTCATGCTATAGTAGCTTTCGCCGATCCAGTACTGCGAATTGTCTGCTAGATCGTCGTTTGGCATCTTAGCGATAAATTCTTGAAATTTAGTGATACTTTCAGTGTACTTCCCCTGTCTATGAAGCTCATAAGCATAGCTATATAGGCTATCTCTCATGCTCTGCACATCTTCGATTATCACAATCTTTGGTGGTTGTTGCGCTGTAGCAGGTTTGGCAGGGGTTGTATTATCGACGCCAGCCGCTGTAGTTTGAGGCTGTTCAGTCTCTGATACCTCTGTAGGAGCAGCTCCGCCATGTTGCAACATCATCTCATTTCTAAGATATGCAGATTCTGCCTGAAGTTCAACGGTAGCGTCGGCATTCTGTGCAACCTCCGAAGCTAGCCCTTCATTCTTGATCGATAGCTCTTCGACTGCAACTTGCAGATCTGCTAAACTTGTCTGCATGCGTGCAATCTCCTCCGCAAGTATGTCGGAGTTGCCTGAAACACCGCCACCTGTAGTAGCGCAAGCCGCAAATAGGCACAACGAGGATATCGCTAATATTAATCGTTTAATCATCCTAACCTCTTCCTTTTTTCAGCAGATGGTCATCCACAATAGTTACAAGTAATGATAGCTCTGGTTTGCCGATGAATTGGTTGGCACCAAGCCCCAATAGTTTGCGCTCATTCTCTTCGCTCGCCATAGAGGAGAAAACCACGATAGGTAATGAATCTTTATCGTAAACCTCTCGAAGCTTGCGAGTAACGTAGTCGCCGCTGGTAACAGGCATTTCAAGGTCTGTTATAACGAGGTCTGGCTTCTCATCTCCCATAGCCTTGAGCAGAAGCATACCATTTTCAAAGGCCTTTGTCTTATATCCAGCTTTGGTAAAGTTTTGCGCTAGCAGGCGACGGATAACAGGGGAATCCTCCGCAACAAATACGGTTTTACTCCTGCGTGCCTCATAAAGCGACATATCTAAGGTAACGTTTGTTAGCTTTGTGTTTGGGTTAATTTCAGCCACTATGCTTTCAAAGTCCAATAGCTGAATCATACGATCTTGAATGTTGATAACGCCAAGAACCGATTCGACCATCTTGAAATCTGTAATAGCAGAGTAGTCTCTGATATCTGCCCATGTAATCCTGTGGATTCGAACAACTTCGTCCACCAAGAAGCCGTTGCTCATGTGGTTAAAGAATGTTACGATAACCTTGCAATCCTCATACTTCTTCTTGGTTCCAAGCCCCAGCCAAGATGACAAATCAATGATAGGTACTAAGTTTTGCCTGATATTAGCGGTACCGATGACAGAGTTATGCGCATCTGGCACATGTACAACTTCAGGGAATTTGATAACTTCACGCACCTTTGCAACGTTAATGCAAAAGTGGTATGGTTTGCCGCCTGACTCGACAATGAATTCAACTATCTCAAACTCATTGGTGCCAGCCTCCAATAAGATACCATGATTAAGTGCCATATATTGTCACACTCCGTTCAGTATAATCACGAGAAGAATAACACTATTTTTTAATCAACGCAAGATTTTAAGAGTGTTATAAAATATTAATTTGTAAAAGTATTCAATTTTATTGACTTTATGAGCCGATATATTTTATAATTTGCTGTTCAAAGCTTGTGAGGTATTGCATTGTTTCAAAAAGTGAAAGGGTTTCAAGATATATTTGGCGACGATTGTATATATTGGGAGAGGGCGGAGGCAGCCACTAGAGAGGTATTTGATCTCTTTGGCGTGAATGAGATCCGCCTGCCGATGCTAGAGAGAACCGCTGTATTTAATAGAGGGATCGGGCAGACCACCGATATAGTTGAAAAGGAGATGTTTACATTCGTTGATCGTGACGATGATAGCCTCTCTCTGCGCCCCGAAGGTACAGCTGGCACCGTGCGAGCGTATATAGAAAATGGTATGTTTAATACGCCAGCTCTCAAAAAACTCTACTACCTCGGCGCAATGTTTCGCCGTGAGAACCCACAGAAGGGGCGTTTTCGCCAATTCACACAGTCTGGTGTCGAGTTTATCGGCTCGTCTGCGCCATTCGTGGACGCCGACGTTATTAATATAATGGTGCAGATCTTTAAACGTGTTGGAATCTTTGAACTCACGAAGGTGGAGATCAACTCGGTAGGCTGCCCAAAGTGCCGCCCACCGTACCATGCAAAGCTTATCGAGTATCTCTCTGATAAGGATGATAAACTTTGCACTGATTGCAAACGCAGGCTGGAGAAGAATCCGCTGCGCATACTTGATTGTAAGCAGGAGGGGTGCCGCTCTATAATAAAAGATGCACCTGTGATGAAAGACCATCTATGTGACGAGTGTGCGGAACACTTTTCTCAAGTACAACAGTATCTTGGCATGCTAAATATTGAGTATAAGATTAACCCTATGATGGTGAGAGGGCTTGATTACTACGTCCGTACTGCGTTTGAGCTTGTGACGGACAGGTTGGGAGCCGCCTCTGCTATCGGCGCAGGTGGTAGGTACGATGGACTTGTGGAGCTGTTAGGGGGTGGAGCTATCCCTGGAGTTGGCTTTGCAATCGGTATGGATAGGGTGGTTGCCCTAATGAAGATGGTGTGCGAGTTGAAGCCGAAAACACCAAAAGTGTTCATTGTTACCTTTGGTGGAAAGACGCTGGAGGCTGGAATTGCCCTTTTAAATCAACTTCGAGAGAGGGGGATCGCCTCTGAGATCGATTACGAGGTGAAGGGGATGAAGAATCAGATGAAGCAGGCTGGCAGGTCTGGGGCGAACTACGCCATAATCTTCGGCGAAGATGAGCTTGCCCGTGGTGCCGTCACCGTTCGAGATTTACGAAACTCTGAGCAGTCAGAGATGTCGATAGAACATGTCATTGCGGACTTGATCC
>JAITWF010000181.1 GCA_031285415.1 Deferribacteraceae bacterium | reverse complement strand
TGCCCACCGCCAGCGGCGTGCTGCCACTCGGCCTCGGTCGGAAGCCTGTATCCGTTGGCATTCTGATCGAAAGTTATATTGTCATTCTTTCCGCTGTAGACTTGCGTTAATCCCTCTTTGACGCTGCGTTTATTGCAATATTCCACCGCCTCAAGCCATGAAATGCTCTCCACAGGCAGGTTACTGCCCTTGAAGTGGCTCGGATTACTCTCCATTACGTCGAACCACTCCTCTTGCGTCACCTCGTATCTGCCTATATAAAAGGTTTTGTCACCCTCAATGCGAACCATATTTGCTGGCATAGGCAGATCCGCAACTTCGATCTGTGGCTCATGCAACGAGCTTACGCCGTAAAACATGCTATATATCGAAGGAATTCGTATATTATCAGCATGTGCCGATGTAAAGAGGAGCATTATTGAGGTGAGTGTAAGAAGTTTTTTCATATTATAATAACTCCCCCTCAAAGGGGGGAGTAAGATTATTAATTAAGCTCTTTCAACGCTTCATAGTGCGCTTTCAGTGTATGTTCAATATCGGCATCTGTGTGTGCGCTTGATACAAACATCACCTCAAATTGCGCAGGGGCGATTGCAACGCCTCTTTTCAGCATACCGTGAAAGAATTGTGCATATTTTTTGGTATCCGCAGAGATCGCTGACTGATAGTTTGTCACCTTCTGGTTTGTGAAGAATGTGCAACCTAACGATTCAATCTGGTTGAATGCATAGTTCAAGCCTAGTTTTGTCTGATTCTCTGCCATTCCTGCCCATAGAACATCCGCTTTTGCCTTTAATTTGGCATAGAAATCTTTCTCGTTGAGTTTTTTCAATGTAGCAAGCCCTGCCGACATTGCGAGTGGGTTTCCAGATAGTGTTCCTGCCTGATAGACAGGGCCTGCAGGCGAGATCATCTCCATAATCTCCCTTCTGCCGCCGTACGCCCCTACAGGCAAGCCGCCGCCGATAATCTTACCAAGTGTGGTTAGATCTGGCTGAATCCCATAATATCCCTGTGCGCCAGAGGCTGATAGGCGGAAACCTGTGATTACCTCGTCGAATATAAGTAATGCACCCTCACGTTTGCAAACGGCCTGTAGCTTCTGCAAAAACTCACCCTCAGGGAGGACAAGCCCCATATTGGCGGCAGCTGGCTCCACTATAACACAGGCGATCTCGCCAGGATTCTCTTTGAAGAGTTGTTCGATCGTTGAGATATCGTTATATTGTGCTACCAGTGTATGTTTGGTGACATCGGCAGGCACGCCAGGGCTAGAAGGGGTGCCAAATGTGAGAAGTCCGCTGCCAGCTTTCACGAGGAGGGCGTCGGAGTGTCCATGATAGCAGCCTTCAAACTTTACGATCTTATCTCTCTTTGTGAAGCCTCTAGCAAGGCGGATTGCGCTCATGATCGCCTCTGTGCCAGAGCTGACCATACGCACCATCTCGATCGATGGTATCATTTTAGAGATAAGCTCTGCCATCTCCACCTCTTTTCTGGTGGGTGCGCCGTAGCTTGCGCCATTTTGAACGGCGTCGACGATCGCATTATTAACGTCTTTGTCGCAATGCCCTAATATCAACGGCCCCCAAGAGCATACGTAGTCGATATATTCTTTACCGTTAGAGTCTAAAACCTTTGATCCGTAGCCCTTCTCTACAAAATATGGCTCGCCACCCACAGAGCCGAACGCTCGCACTGGGCTGTTGACGCCACCTGGGATAACCTTTTTTGCTTGTTCAAACAGTGACATATATATTTCTCCTATGAAAACCGTTTATACTGCGCACTGCGTTGTTGTTTTCTAAAACTAAATCCTCATGTACCATTAAGTACACTGCGGTTTAGTTTTAAAAAGCCGCCTAGCATTGCATCAGTCTAAACAGTTTTTTTAATACAATTATCTCTTTATAATAATATTACTAATATTCGCAACTCTCTGATAGTACGCACCATTTTTAGACTTTGTGCTAAGATTTAGATCGCTCACCGCCACTCGGGCAGGGAAGCGCAGATCCTTATCTTCGCCACCATCGGCGTAAAATGATAATAGGTTGTGTATCGCGTACGGTTCGCTGTTAATAGTGCCAATATAGAGCATTATATGCCCTGGAAACTGTACCAACGTGCCGCCAGCGATACCAGATTCCGCTAAGACTCTCTTCACATCTGCCCCTGCCGAATAGAGCGGCTCGCCAGCGGTTCCCTGTGGGTGCGAGTTGCGTGGCAGCAGTATGCCGAAGGTGTCGAATATCTTCGATATAAACCCCGAGCAGTCCTGCTTTGAATCCAATCCACCCCATCCGTACGGATCATTTAACATCTCAAATGCGGTGTTCAGTGCGTTTCGTGTCGTGTATGGTAGATATCCTATATTTGCGTCACTTTTAGCGATATATCCTGTGGAAACGTAGAGCCAGCCATGTTTGTTTCTATGTGGGATCTGCACAGGGATAGCGTTTGTTGGCTTTTGTATCGCCGTATCGAGTGGCAGCCTTGCGCCTAGCGATCCCCAGCTTTTGTATGCGTGCAGATACTCATCATCGTATATTGCAGCTCGGTATCTTGTTATAACTGTAAATGCCGTTGGCGACTCCCACTGTTTTATCTCGTATGGGGTGCAGTATGCGATATTTTCGGCAGGTGTCCACCCCGAAACGACTGCCGATTGCACAAAGTACCAGCTGGAATCGTGATTTGTCCATAGCACCACCACTGGCGTACCGACCAACAGCGATGTGATCTGTAGCGAGTCGAGCCGCATATTGCGTCCACGGTAAAAATGCTCATTCGTAGGTGCTACCCTTAGATCGGTGTGGTTAACGACCACGGCATGGGTTACAGCCTTCATATCACCAGACAGCTCATCTAGACGAAAAGTTTCCTTAAAATCGGTTACTTCGCTCTTCGATATCTTGCGATCGCCATTGCCGTAGAAGGTTTGCGATTCGATATCTTTAAAGATCGCTAATATATAGGCTTTTATCTCGGTGCTGCTTTTATATTCACCGTAATCAGAGATCGATACGAAGCGGTATTTTTCCATCGTTGTGCTATTAAACTGCGCTATCTCTGTATTATCCATTATGAGCTTGTCAGGGGAGGGGGCGTTACTAATCCAGTAGCCAGCGGTGAGCATGCCTGGGGAGGTATTCGGCATAATGCTGACTGGTACGCCCTTTGCGCTGAACCCAGAGGGCGCACAGCTACAGAGCAGTGTTGCCCAGATTAGAAGGATCGGTAAAGTTCTTAAAATACGCATTATGACTATATAATACTGAAAAGTTTATGATTATACAAGGCAATTTTTTTGATCCGACATCTATATTGTTCCCCTAAATTTTTAGGTCGAATTTGATTTAAAGGTTATAATATTATTTATGAACGTGGAATAATTATTGACACATTTGTGTAGAATAGTATAATAATCCCATAGGGAAGGGTTCTAAAATTGCAGCAAGAGTTAATTTAGTTTTAAGAGGTGGGTTATGGGTAGTAGTCTTGGGTCTGTGAAGTGGTTTAATAATTCAAAAGGTTACGGTTTTCTTACCGATGACGGCGGCAACGATGTGTTCGTTCATTACTCTGCCATCACGATGGACGGGTACAAAACGCTGAAACAGGGTGATAAGGTCGCCTTTGATGTGGTGAATGGTGAAAAGGGGTTACAAGCGGTGAATGTAACTAGACCTTAATTGTTTCTTTTTATGCGGTAGCGGTTTCTTTATACAACTTTTTCTGCAATTACAGTCCTGCCTAACTGGCAGGACTTTTTTTGAGTCTGGAAGGGGGCATTATAGAAACTTATTAAACTCCGCCGCTGGTCTGCGGTATACTCGTGGCAAAAGCGTTGTATCGGGGCGCAAAAATCCGATCGTAACGATAATAATCGCCGTTTGTTCGGCTGGCATATCCAGCACCTTTCTGACAGCCTCCTCATCGAAACCGCCCATCGGGTGTGTTTCATAGCCGATCCCCTGCGCCGCTAACATCAGATTCATTGCGAATAGTGAAACGTTTATAGTTGTAAACTTTGCACGTGCTGTGGTGCCCCTTTCGCCGTTGCCAGCGGACATCGCTTTGCGAAACTTATCTGCATGATCATCGTTAAAATATCCCAAACGAACCATATCAGCTGATACTTGCAGCGAGTTTTTGTCAGCCCCTTCGAGGTCGCCAGCGATAACGAATACGGCTGACGCCTCCTCAATCTTCGCCTGATTATAGCAGGCGGCACGAAGTTTGCTCTTCATCTCTGGAGTGACAACGGTGTACACCTCCCACGGCTGCGAATTGTACGCCGAAGGGGCTAGTGCAGCAAGGTCTAGAATCTTCTCCAGATCCGCCTGTGGGATCGTGCGACGTGGGTCGAAGTAGTTGATTGAACGGCGAGCTTGAATGGCTTCTAATATGCTTTTCATGATAGACATCTCCTAGGATGAATGTAGCATAGTGTTGACATTTTGAAAAGGTAAAAAGTGTAGATAATAAAACCGTTGAAGAGGATGAAATAAGATAGGGTGGGCAGACCCCACCCCTACATCGAAGTTCTACACCTTCATTGCAGGTGTAGGGGCGAGGTTTGCTCGCCCTTAATAGTCTATTGTTACCACCCTAAAGCGAACTCTAGAGCGTGTCTATTATCTTTCTGCTGACCAGCGTATGCGCCGACCTCTTCGGTGTAGAATGCATAGTCAACCGTTAGTATCCATAGGTCTAGCCCAACGCCGTACGTTGGATATCCTTGGTGGAAGCCGCCACGGAGTGCGATCGTATCCCAGAAGCGCACCTCTGCGCCAAAGTTTACACGTTTACCCCAGTCGCTGTCTTCGTCGTAGTTTGTTGTTACATCTACGATATCGATTATGATGTCAGATGTGATGAAATCGCTATACGATGGCGATATACCAGCCGAGATTGTAGCTGAATACGGTATATCCTCTGCGTCTCCCATAGAGTTCATCCCTAGGTTGTTGACTGCAAGCCCCACACGTGGGTTTATGCCATCGTTGTAGATGTTATATATTACGCCAACATCTGCAAGTACGCCCTGTCCCTCATCTGCGTCGTCAAGCTCGATCTCCTCAAGCTCGCCAGAGGCGATATCGTTGAATGTGAAGGAGCGCACATAGCTCTGTCTCATCTGGAATCTGCCAGCGATACCTAGCTGAAGTTTATCCTCGAGGAAGCTCATGCCGATCCCTGCCACGACGCCTGCGTCAGCGGTTATATCGGTGTTCAACTCTGGCAGTACAGGGTTGTCAGGCGAAGCGTTCACCTGCCCAGCGGCAAATATACCGAATACAAAGTTCTTTCTAGCGTAGGCTGGATAGAAGTTAAAATCCACATGCTCTAGCTCGCCCACGTGATCTACAAGCATATTAGCTAGCTGCTCTTCGTCATCGAGGTCTGTATCTTCGTAGTCGCTATAAAAATCAAGCACTTTATCGTTTAATCCGATAGAGAGCGGAATAAGCTCAACTTTACCCTCTTTTATACGAGCAAGCCCAGCAGGGTTATAAAATGGAGCGTACTTGTCGTTACTCTTCACATAGTTTGCATTACCCATCCCAAGAGCCTTTACAGAGCGCATAACCCATGGGTGTTCCATCGTTGTAAAACCTTTGTCAGCCGCAGACGCTATTCCCGATAGGCATAGAATCAGTATTGTTGTCAGTAGTGCCTTTCTCATA
>JAITWF010000169.1 GCA_031285415.1 Deferribacteraceae bacterium | reverse complement strand
ATAATATCGGCGGTCGATTCTCCGTCCTATCCGCAGTGGGGCTTCTCCCTGCCGCAATATTAGGCGTCGATATTGACAGAATGCTAAAGGGGGCAGCCGCGGTTGTGGAATCAGACTGGAAGCAGTTTCTCACTATCTCCGCAATATATATGCACTTTCTCGATCAGAAACGCCCTATGAACGTGCTAATGCCGTATACCACACGTTTAGCGAAGTTCTCAGAGTGGTTCTGCCAACTTTGGGGGGAGAGCCTCGGCAAAAAATATACCACCGATGGCAAAGAGATCTTCTTTGGCAACACCCCTGTAAAGGCGGTCGGCGCAATCGATCAGCACTCTCAACTGCAACTATTCAGAGAGGGGCCAGACGACAAATTCGTTACATTTATAGAGATTGCCAGCCACGACAACGAAAAGACGCTTTCGGGCGATTTTAATAAGGTATTCAACTACCTCACAGGACATAAGATGGGTGGGCTTCTGAACGCCGAACTGCACGCTACAGAGGCGGCACTATTCATGTCGGGTAGACCATCCATGCGCCTAGAGCTTCCTACTCTCGATGAAGAGAGCCTCGGACAGCTATTTATGCTCTTCCAATACGTAACGGCTGTGGTGGGTCTTGCAAACAATATTAATCCGTTTGACCAGCCTGGAGTAGAGGAGGGGAAGGAGTTCGCCTACGGACTTATGGGGCGAGAGGGATTTGACAAGAAAAAGGCGCAGTTCGACGATCTATATGTCAAACGCCCAGAATATATTGTTTAACCCCCCTACTGGCAAGCTTTGGAGAGGGTTATTCGGCAAAAAGCTGTTGATTGCCCTCTCTGGCGGCAAAGACTCGATCGCACTGCTGCACTACCTGTGGCGACATCGAGAGCTTGCAAAATGGGAGATCGCTGCTTGCCATATAAATCATAACCTGAGAGGCGAGGAGTCTCTTAGGGATGAACTTTTTTGCAGAGATTGGTGTCTAGACAAGGGTATAGCGTTTACCGCTGTGGCTACAGAGATTACAATCTCCTCTAGAGGGCTAGAGGACGCCGCAAGGGTGGCTAGATATAGATTATTGGAGGGCGAGAGGGCGAGATTAGGCTACGACTTTATACTGACGGCGCATACGGCGGATGATCAGCTGGAGTCGTTCTTTGTAGACCTCCTCACTGGGGCGTCGATCTACACACTGGGTGGGATTAACGCCGTAAACGATCGTGTGGTGCGCCCAATAATAGATGTTTCTACAGAGATGATCGTTCAATATCTCGACGCTAACAGGCTCTCATGCGTTTTTGATAGCTCAAACGCCGAGATAACGTATAAACGAAACCTTGTGCGTAGCGAGATTATTCCAAATATCCGCCAGTACGGCGATATGCTAGAGACTATAGAGCGGATTCAGCAGGAATCACGTTTTTTAAATGAGTACTTTACGAAAAGCACCGCTGATATTGCTATTCACAATGATGGAATGGTGATTATCGATAGAGAGCGGTTTGATAGATTGATAGAGCCAGAGAGGCGCTTCCTGCTCGGTAAGTGGCTCTCGAGCCTTTGCAGAGGCGGTACTGTGCATGTTACGGCGGTTCTGGAGCAGCTAGGCAGGGTGCGCTCGGCTAGATTATCCATGCCAGAGAGGCATTTATGCGAAGTGACTCCACGCACGATACGTATCTTCCCCGATCAGATGGTGGCACCATTCAAGATCGCCAAAGGGGCTGGAGTTCGCAAGATTACACTGCCAAACGGTAGAGTTGTAGAGCTTAACGATGAACTTACGGCGAAGGAGCTGATAATCCGCTCTAGAGCTGACGGCGATAGATTGGGTAAGCATAAACTAAAGGATCTCTTTAACGATAAAACGATCGATCTGTTCGATAGAGATAGAGCTATCGTGGCAGAGGAGGATGGCACACTCGTGTGGGTAGAGGGGATAATGTAGTTATGCAAATTGTATACTCAAAAAAAGCATTAAAAGCTTTGAGTCGGATGAATGTAGATGTGAAGAGGCGAATCAAGGTAGCAGTAGAAAGATTGCCTGATGGGGATGTAAGACAGCTAGTTGACTCGGATATAGCTACACACCGACTTCGTGTTGGCGATTGGCGCATACTATACTATATTGAGAACGAAACAATATGGATCGAAAAGATAGCCCCTCGTGGGGAAGTGTATAGGAGGGTATAATCGTATGATATTATCCAAACAGATAAGCGTAATTGTTGAACAGATGCCAGAGTATAATCAACGTCTAGTATTGGAGCTAGTCAAAAGTATGTTGCACCCAGATGATGTGCTAACAGATGAAGATATTGCCGATATCAAGCAGGCTCGTGCCGAGTTTGCACGAGGCGAGTATACTAGGCATGAAGATATAGACTGGGATTAAATGAGCTATTCTATTACAACATTCATCTCCGAAGAGGAGATAAAGGATAAAGTTAGCGAGCTTGGCAGAGTAATCTCTAGCGAGTATCGGGATAAACCGCTATTCGTAATCGGGGTGATGACAGGGAGCGTACTCTTCTTTGCCGACCTCGTTCGGGAGATCGATTACAACGTCGAGATGGGATTTATCGCTACATCTAGCTACGCTGACGGCTCTTCGTCTACTGGCAAGGTGCAGCTGACGCACGATATTACAAAAGATCTGACTGGCAAAGACGTTTTAATAGTCGATGATATCATCGATAGCGGCAACACCGCTAAATTTCTGCTCGATACCTTTAGATCTCGTGGAGCAGCTAGCGTAAAATTTTGCGCACTCCTCGATAAACCTAGCCGTCGGCAGGTGGCGAACGTGTCGGCAGATTATCTAGGGTTTACCGTGCCTGATAAGTTTATTGTAGGATATGGGCTTGATTACGCTGGAAAACATCGTAATTTAAAATATCTTGCTACTATAGAGTTTTAATAGGAGTTATTTGTATAATGATGGTAAAGAATATTGCACTTTGGTTGATCATAGCGATCGCAATGGTCATGCTATTCAACTTCATGGGGGAGAAACAGACCCCACGCACCGAGATGTCGTACTCTCAATTCATCGAACAGGTGAAGGAGAATAAGATCACGACGGTTGTGATCAAGGAGAAACGCATAACTGGCGAAACCACCGCCAAAGAGCAGTTTGAAACATACTCTCCAGACGATGCCTCTATGGTAAACACCCTTAGAGAGCACAATGTTCAGATATTCGCAAAACCGCCCGATTCAAGCCCTTGGTATATGCAGGTCTTGATCTCGTGGCTTCCTATCGTGGTACTGATAGGATTTTGGCTCTTCTTCATGCGCCAAATGCAGGGTGGGGGCGGAAATAAAGCGTTCTCATTCGGTAAAAGCCGTGCTCGTATGCTCGTGCCAGATCAGCAGAAGGTAACGTTCCAAGATGTTGCTGGCGTTGATGAGGCGAAGGAGGAGCTGCAGGAGATCGTAGAGTTCCTCAAAGATCCGCAGAAGTTTCAACGATTAGGTGGCAAGATCCCGAAGGGTGTACTCCTTGTGGGCCCTCCTGGAACTGGTAAAACACTCCTCGCAAAGGCCGTTGCAGGCGAGGCTGGCGTGGCGTTCTTCTCTATAAGCGGCTCCGATTTCGTCGAGATGTTTGTGGGCGTAGGTGCCGCACGTATCCGTGATCTATTCGAGCAGGGGAAGAAGAATTCGCCATGT
>JAITWF010000054.1 GCA_031285415.1 Deferribacteraceae bacterium | reverse complement strand
ATCAGATCGAACAACAGTTAAAAGATTTGCGATTTATATCTTAAGGATACCCTGCAGTGTCCGTGTTTGGATTCAACAGTTTGCAGCCAATGCTTCTAATTAAGGGTGTGCTCGTCTCGTGGTGTGCAAGCCTGTCGTAGCGATACGTATCAGGAAGCCTGAAGCGAGAGACAATCACTCTGCCTGTTGTATACAGGCTCAAAATGTTCATTCCACACGGCATTTGCGGGGTTTTTTTGAATAAAGGTAAAGTCCCACTGGCAGATATGCCACTGCACAATATGTCTGATGATACGCAAGGAGATCCTCTGCCTAACGGTGGGGGCATGCTCTTTGCCGAATTCTTGCGACCTAAAACGCTTGATGATATCGTCGGTCAGGGACATCTTTTCTCTAAAAAAGCCGCATTACGCCGCCTTATCGAGTCTGGCACCTTTGATAGCCTTCTCTTTGTGGGCCCTCCAGGGACGGGGAAGACTACCGTTGCTAGGATCGCTGGCGACCATCTATCTATGCCGTTCTATCCCCTTCACGCTACAACTGCTGGCTCTGCCGAGCTGAAAAAGATCAACGATCTTGCCGTTAGCTCTGGTCACCCTGTGCTTGTCTTTATCGATGAGATTCACAGATACAACAAGACGCAGCAGAATCTTCTATTAAAGATGATCGATGATCGATCTATCAAGATTATAGGAGCCTCCACCGAAAACCCTACATATACGCTTATGCCAGCGTTTCGCTCTCGCAGCTTCATCTTCCAATTTCATAAGTTGGCAGAGGGTGAGCTTCGTGAGCTTGCTGTAAAGGCTGAGGCAGCTATCAAACATAAGTTTGATGTGAATGAGGTCGATTACGACGATATTTTAACTGACCTAATGAACGAATCTGGCGGAGACGCTCGCAGATTCTTAAATATGCTTGAGATCTCGGCTATGCTTGGACGACGCTCCAAAGGGAAGCTGATACTATCGACCGATGGGCTTGAGGAGCTTGTCAAAAAACGTCGATTTGACGATGATGAATATTACGACCTTCTATCGGCTATGATAAAGTCGATACGAGGTACCGCCCCCGACGCAGCGCTTTTGTGGGGGTTAAAGCTGATACAATCTGGCGTGGCTCCAGAGGCGGTTTTCCGTAGGCTTCTGATAAGTGCCAGCGAGGATGTGGGGAACGCCTATCCCGATGCGCTAGTTTTTGTGAATAGTGCATATGAGGCGTTTATGAACGTTGGACTGCCAGAGGGGATGATTATCCTATCGCAGGCGATCACCTTCCTTGCGAGCTGTCCGAAGAGCAATCGAAGCTATCTGGCACTGCATGAGGTGGAGAGGTATCTAGAGGAGAACGATCCCGAGGTGCCAGATAATATAAAACATGCCGCTGTGGGATATCTCTATCCGCACGACCATGGTGGGTTTGTGAAGCAGCGATATACGAGAGATGATGTTAAATTTTATATACCATCCGAAAATGGGATGGAGGCGAAGATCGCCGAACGGCTAGCGAGGCTGTGGGGGGCATAACGTTTTTCAACACTCTCCCCTTGAGGGAGAGTCGAAACACCTTGTGTTTCGGTGAGGGGTTGCCGTGAGTTGCTATAGATACTGACCCCTCCCCGAAAAAATATCATTTTTTCGACCCTCCCTCAAGGGGAGGGTGTTAAAGGGATTTATTATGAAATCTGCTATTCGCAAGAAAGCTTTATCGTTGCGAGCTTCGCTGGATAAAGATTATATGATAGTCGCAGCTGACGCTATTACAGAGGTATTTTTAGCGAATTATATAGATTTTGATAGATATTTGTTGTATAGCTCTATAAAAAATGAAGTGAATGTAGCTAATCTCTATAAAAGATTGCTAGCATTAGGTAAATATATATACTATCCATGCGTACAGGGTGACAAAATGCTCTTGGGGTGTGGCGAGTTAAAGAGTGGCTATCAGGGGATAATGGAGCCGACGGAGTTCTATAATGGTAGCATAGATGTTGCCATAATCCCTGGTGTGGCGTTTGACGTGAATGGATATAGACTAGGCTATGGAAAGGGCTTTTACGATAGGTTTCTGGCAGATAATCCGCAGGTATTGAAAGTTGGTGTATCGTACGATATTTTAATAGAGGATGATGTATTTCCAGAGTCGCACGATGTGCGCATGGATGTGGTGTTAACGGAGAAGAGGATAATTAACCTTTTTTAAGGTTTTAATATATAAGGAGTTCTATAATGGGTGTTATTTCGATCGTTGCATCGCTTGCAGCAGCAGTAGTAGGTTTGTTTGCAGGTATTTTAGTTAAAAAAAGAATGACAGAACAGGAGAATGTGCGTTTAGGCAAGACTAAAGAGGAGCTTTTACAGAGAGCGAAGAGGGAGTCTGACGAGGTTGTAAAAGAGGCGAAACTTGAGGCGAAGGAGATTATCTTTAAAGGTCGGCAGGAGCTTGATCGAGAGATGAAGGAGAAGCGCAAAGATTTGAGCCATATAGAGCGCAGACTTGAATCTAAAGAGGAGGCTCTTGATAAGAAACTCGAACTTTCCGTTAAAAAAGAGGAGATGACCGAGAAGAGAGAGCTTGAATTAGACGGCAAATTTAAAGAGGTCGAGCAGATCAAATCTAAGAACGAAGAGATCCGCAACGGACTTTTGCACGAGGTCGAGAAGATCGCAGGCATGACAGCCGAAGAGGCGAACCGCTCACTAGTCGAGCAGATCGTGCAAGATGCTAAGAACGACTCCGCTCGCCGAGTAAAGGAGATTGAAGAGGAGATCAAGCAGGAATCTGAAAAACGTGCCAGAAGTATTATATCGACGGCAATTCAACGTTGTGCGCCAGAGTATGTAGGCGAGATTACTGTATCGGTGGTGAATCTGCCGAACGATGAGATGAAGGGGCGTATTATCGGCCGTGAGGGCAGAAATATACGTGCCTTTGAAAGTGTAACTGGCGTGGATATTATCGTTGACGATACTCCAGAGGCTGTAATCCTCTCCTCATATGATCCGTATCGTCGTGAAGTGGGTAAATTAACACTCCAGAAGCTTATCGGCGATGGACGTATACACCCAGCTCGTATAGAGGAAGTTTATACCAAAAGCAAGGCAGAGCTTGATAAACATATTCAAGAGGTAGGCGAGGAGACGGTATTTAATCTAGGTATTCATGGGCTTAATATGGAGATCATAAAGCTTGTGGGTCGTCTAAAATATCGCACCAGCTATGGGCAGAACGTGCTTGGGCATGCTATCGAGGTGGCAAAGATCACTGGCATGATGGCGGCAGAGCTTGGTATGGATGAGAAGATTGCCAAAAGGGCAGGTTTACTGCACGATATCGGCAAGGCTATAGATTACGATCAGGAGGGGTCGCACACGCAGATAGGTGTGGAGATCGCTAAAAAATATAAAGAGGATTGGAGAGTTATCAACGCTATCGCAAGCCACCACGGCGAAGAGGAGTTTAAATGTGTTGAATCGATCCTTGTACAGTCGGCTGATGCAATGTCTGCAAGCCGCCCAGGCGCACGCCGTGAGGTGCTCGAGAGCTATATTAAACGCCTTGAAAAGCTGGAAGAGGTTGCAAGCTCGTTTGATGGCGTATCCAGAACTTTTGCTATCCAAGCTGGTAGAGAGGTGCGTATAATAGTAGAGCCAGATAAGGTGAACGATGATGGCATTGTGAACCTATCTCGTGATATATCACGCAAAGTTGAAGAGGAGATGACGTATCCAGGACAGATTAAGGTGACTGTGATACGAGAATCTCGTGCAGTAGAGTATGCAAAGTAATTAATTCCCTGTGACTTGCAGGTGTAGGGGTGGGGTTTGCCCACCCTTTAATCCTAGTGCAGTAATGGGCGGGCTGACCCCGCCCCTACATTTGACTCTGAATTGTATAATCACCACATTCCTCCTTGACTGAACTACAAATAGTGAAGTACTATTTAATATGAGTATCAACCCTTTACCTATGAGATATCCACGCCTAAAACAGGGTATCACCTTTTATATGAGCCTTGCCACACTGATAGTATTTTTACTTATGGCGAGTGTCATTGTCTTTGTTAGCTATCAAGAGTATAAATCAGCATTTTATGTATATGGTAATGATCTGTGCCTAAGTGCCGTTGCGGTGGCTAGCTACGCTATCGATGGTGATATGGTGGAGCATTTTGCCCAATCACATGCCATTGATGATGAATATCGACAGTTTGCTAAGAAGCTAGATGGGCTGAAAGCTGCGATAAATGTGAAATATCTATATATCCTTGTTGATAATGGCGCTCCAGGCATGTACACCCGAATATATGACGCAACGCACAATGAGGAGTTTCCTGAGGAGCTTTACGCCTTAGGTCATAACGATAGCAAGGTGAATTATATCGGCGCAGAGAGGGTATTGGCAGAGGGGGTAGGCTTTGAACAGGCTGAATATTACAACGACCCCGATGGCTACGGCGAGCTATACTTTGCCTATGCGCCAATATTAAACTCAAATGGCGATATTGTGGCATTTATTGGGGCAGATGTTGATATTGCACCTATGCATGCGTATCTTAACGAATATAGAAATCATATAGTCTTAACGCTTGTAGTGGCTTTTGTCCTATTCGCTATAGTATTTTTTCTATCTGTTCGTAGGCTTGTTACACGCCCTGTCAAATATATTATAGAGGGGGCAAATAGGCTATCAAATGGAGATGTAGCTCTAAATCTACCAGAGAATATCGTCTATGAAAATAAAGATACAGCGGCACTAGGCAACGCATTTGAGAATATCGTTAGCAGTATCACAAGACTACTTGCAAATATTCATATAATTATGCACTCTGTGCGAGGTGGCGATCTTGCCGCTAGGGCGGATTCAAACGAGTTTAATGGAGAGTTTCGCTCTATCATCGACGCCGTTAACAATACGATGGATATGGTGTCTCAACATTTCAATGCTGTCCCAGAGGCTATTGGCTTTTTTAGCACAGATGGCACTCTGCGCAGTGCCAATCAGATATTGGGAGATATTGTACATAGGCATAACCTTACAGACGCTGAGAGACTTTTAACGGTGCTGGCACCAGAGTGTAATATTAGTAAAGAGCTTCCGAGATATTACACTGAGGTGAGCTTTAAAGATAGTAGCGAAGAGATACACTGCTACGCACTGACAGTGCTATACGTTGAAACTTATGGCGACATATATGATGATTATCTCATGCTGATGATGAATAATATCAGTAGCCTAATGCACGCAAAGACAGAGGCGGAGATTGCAAATAGAGCCAAAAGTGACTTTCTATCTCGCATGAGCCACGAGATTCGCACGCCGCTCAACGCTGTAATAGGTTTGTCGCAGATCGCTAAAAGTTCTAGAGATATCGGTAAGATCGAGGACTGTCTAGAGAATATTGAGATCTCCTCCAAACATCTCTTAGGCGTTATCAATGATATTTTAGATTTCTCTAAACTCGAGGCTGGTAAGTTTACTGTAGATGAATCGCTCATCTCGATCACAACGAGTATGAAGAATGCCGCCTCGATGATCCAATCGAAGCTATCGGAGAAGCAGCAGACGATGGAGCTGCGAATTGAAAATATACAGAACGACGGAATATTCACAGACTCTCTCCGTCTAAATCAGGTGCTACTAAATCTGCTTTCAAACGCTGTGAAGTTTACAGGCGAGGGGGGCGAGATCGGACTCTCTGTGGAGGAGATCTCTCATAAAGAAGATGGCAGAAGTGTCTATAGCTTCGCTGTCAAAGATAACGGTATCGGTATAGACAAAAGTGCACTAGATCGGCTCTTTAACCCATTTGAGCAGGCGACCAACCGATATGGCGGCACAGGGCTGGGGCTTGTAATCTCTAAAAATATCGTTACCGCTATGGGGGGCGAATTCTTTGTGGATAGTGTACCTGGCAAGGGTAGTATCTTCTACTTTACGATCGATGTGCGATCGCAGGCAGACGCTGGCGACGATAGTAGGGCGTCTATCAAGGAGGATCGTGAGATTCCAGACTTAACTGGACGCCGCATAATGGTGGTGGACGATATCGAGATCAATCGCATTATACTAAATGAACAGCTTAAGGCAAGCAATCTTGAGATCGATATGGCTGTTAATGGCAGAGAGGCTGTAGATAAATATCTGGCGGCTCCTGATGGTCACTACGATCTTATCCTTATGGATATGCAGATGCCTGTAATGGGCGGCTGCGAGGCGTCGACAGCGATACGAAACTCCGGCAAAGTAGACGCAACTACGCTCAAAATTGTGGCTATTACCGCAAATGTAATGCGTGAAGATGTGAATAAAGCTCTAGAAAGCGGTATGAATACCCATGTCAGCAAGCCGATCGACCTAGATGAACTGTATAATGTATTGCGGAGTTTGCTGTAACCTTCGTCATTGCGGACTTGATTAGGGGCGACGATAGTCAGTAGTATATAAATTTTATAGACAAACACAATATTAATGCTATAATCCACATATGTTTAGGGCATTTAATATTTTTTTATTCTGTATTGCACTTCTGACCTCTACATATTCCTATGCACAAGAGGTTCTTGTCAGGAAAGACAGCTTTCGGACGGAGATATTCTTGCGTATATCGCCGCAGGAGATCGTCTCTGTAGCCAGAGGGGCGGCTCCTAATACCGTAGTTGTCACCTTTAAGAATAATATCGCTGCTCCATTCTCGCAAAAACCAGACGATAATTTCGTCGCCTCTATGGAGGGGAAGGGTAGGACGTTCACCGTTACCTTCAAACCTGAGGCGGATTTTGCCGTCTTTAATGACGCCGAAGGGCTAAAGCTGATCGCCGCTCGTCCGAAGGAGAGGGAGGATGTGTTAATGAGCTACGGCGTTGGCTCTCCAATGCTTCGCAAAGATAATACCCTCTTTGAAAATCCAACTATCGATAATGAGCTAAAGCGTGCGGAATCGCTTATTGAGTCGAAACGGTATACCGACGCTATTAATATATTCAATAACATATTGACGAATACCAGAAGTTCGTACTATCAGCAGGATGCAATGCTGCGAATTGGCGAGCTATATATGCTGATAGCAAAGAGCAACCCAGAATTTTATATCGAGGCGGCTCGGATCTTTGATGATTTTATGTCTACATACCCGAATAGCAACCGTCTAGACTATGCAAGGCGACAATCAGCCCTTGCGAAAGACTCTGGCTCTATGCAGCAGGAGGCGATTGCGGCGTATCAAGGGATCTACAATACCTCCTCCGACGCTGGCACCAAACGAAACGCACTAGAGCGTGTTGCGCAGCTATACTCCGAGGTGGGGCAGTACGATAGAGCGATCGAAGCATACCGTACATATCTAGCGAACTTCACCACCGACAATATGCGTATACGCACAGCTATCGGCAAACTATACCTTAGTAGATCTGATAGTGCCAACGCATACAACCTATTTATCGATATGCCTACCGCCGATATCGCCAAGAATCTGACCCCTAGCGAGATTCTGACGATCGCCAATATATTTCGTGAAGAGGGGCAGAAGGCGAATGCAGATGCACTTTTTGACTACCTGATATCAAAGAACGATAACTCTACCGAATATGTTGAGTCGCTCTACAATCTTGCACGGTCGCAGCTACAGGCGAAGGATTACGACAACTACTCGCAAACACTTCTGAAAGCTAGTGCCGCTCTGCCTGGCAACGAGTATGCGCTGAAAGCGTTGGTAGAGTATGCCGAGCAGAACTATCCTACTAGGAATGCAACTGCATGGAAGGAGTTTCTGGAGCCTTTATATAAAGTTGAAGATATTTACGATCTTCGCCCACGTGCAGATATGGTGCAGATAAAAGCGATGTATAAAGATAACGATACCGCTAAACTTGTGCCGATGATCGATAAGTATGTTGCCTCTTATAGTGAGTCGCCAGAGGTGCCGTTCTTACAGCGGATCAAGGAGGAAACGCTCTTTGAGATGGCTGTGAAGAATCAGGCAGAGAAGAATTATCCTACCGCTCTAACGCTCTATAATCAGATCTTATTAGAGTTTCCAGAGAGTCAGCGTATACCAACGGTTGTAAACTCGATGGATGACATATATTACGATCAGATAATGACGCTATATAATGCACGTCGCTACGACGAGGTTGTAAATGCTGTAGAGAAGCGATTCCTAGAGAATCCCCCTAAGATTCAGCCGTGGCTGACACTTTGGGAGGACGCAATGTATCAATATATCCTCACTAATGTAGGCGTTATCAGCCCTCGTGCCGTTCGGATACGTGCAAGGGAGTACCTCACGGAGCTGCCTCGTGGTAGATACGTTGAAGATGTTAAGATTATGCTACTAGAGGCGTTTAATACCCCATATAATACGGCATATGCAAATGAACGGTACGCCGACGTGCTTGCCCTTTACGAAGAGAATAAAGATTGGGTGGACACGTGGGCGGATCAGAGCTTTACCGCTGGTGTCAAGGTAAAGGCGACTAATGCACTCCTAAAGATGGGGGCAAACGATAAGGCACTTGAGATGTACAAGACGATCACCCCGATGATCACGCAAGATTATGCAATGCTCGGGTATGCGCTCTGTCAAGATCCAGTGTACGATATAAATAAGTTAACACCGGACAACTTCACCAACGCTATAGAGAGTGCGCAAAGCTGTGACGATCCAATGTATCCGCTATCGCTTATAAAAAAATACACTAAAGATCGGAAGTATGCTCTACGAGAGCAATATAATAT
>JAITWF010000015.1 GCA_031285415.1 Deferribacteraceae bacterium | reverse complement strand
CTATCAGTCGATACCCCTGCCGCCTCCAAAAGCTCTAGCACCGTCATATCGCTGTCATCGCCCTTTAATATCTCTAGCAGATAGTGCACAAGCCTTTCTGGCACAGCCTTTCTGACGATCTCCTGCGGTAGATTATGCAGAAGTAGATAGTATTTATCTTTACCGATACTATCAAGAAGAAGCCCGATAGGGGTCGAAAGGAACTCTTTTAGCTTATCAGAGATAGCTTTGAGGATAATATCACGAACCTTCTGATCATTTTCGATCTTGAAGCCGACCTCTGGAAGTTTCTCTCGTGTAAGCTCCACAATTCTATCATCGAATAGGAAGACATTCACCGCCGCAAGCTTCATCCGATCGCCTAGGCTATCGCCAAACTGCTCTGCCTTATAGTTGATAAAGATCTGGCTTAACGTGTCGGCGATCTCTCGATTGCGAAAGAGCTTGCCCACGATCGGTATAACCTGCATAGATAGCTGACGAGCGATACTATCCACGTCAAAAACGCCTGGAAGTAGCTCCGATATACTCTTTCCAGAGTTTACTACTGTATTAATATTCTCTCTTATAGCCCTTTCGACGTTAAAGCAGAGGGTATCTCGCACCGATGAGCGTTCGTCAATCCCCTCTAGTGGGCGCAGGTACTCGGCAACTTTATAGCGTTTTACATTTAATATGGTATGTATGGCAGATTTGGCAATATTTGCCGCAGTGGTGTCTATTGTATGAGCTAATTGAGGATCAGATAGAGCTGTATGCACCGATGGAGCTACAAAAGACTCGAGTATAAGCTGTAATTTACCTGTTAACTTTGATTCCCCTAGCTCGCCACGTAGGGTATTATAGATTGCAAGCCGTACCTTCTCACTAATCTGTGGATCGGATAGCGTGCGATCGATCTCCTCTGCGGTAACAAGCTTCTCGCCAACCGTCCGACCAACGTTTGCCGCCAAGATCTCTCTGGTGCGAGGGATAATCCCCTGCCAGCCGAGCGTATACCAGTGTGGCTTGAAGGGGCGAAAGAGCATGCGAATCGCAAGCGCATTTGTGGCGTACCCCACTACACCTGCCGATATCGGTATACTCAGAAGCTCGATGTAGCTATTCACAGACCTCTACCTGCTGATATTATCAACCCCTCACGAAGTCCATAATCTGATATTGACGACCTTTTCACGCCAGCATGCGCCATGATCCCTTTGATAATCATGATTCCAGGGATCAGGAGATCCTCCCTCCCCCTCTCCACCCCAACTATCGAGAGCCGAGCCTCTGCGTTCATAGAGGAGAGCTGCGCCTCAATGCGATCTAGCGTCTCCCAATCGAGCGTATATCCATTTATGATTGTAGGGTCGTACTTATCCATCTTGAGGTCGATAGCCGCCACAGAGGTGACGCTGCCAGCTGTACCGATAATCGTTTCGATACCAAATGTACCCTCATTGAAGGCTATCTGAAAGTTTGAGCGAATATACTCTTCGCACAGCTCCAACGCCTCGCCATCGAGCGGCTCTGAAAAATCGAATCGATCGGCAAGCTTCACCACACCGATCGGTATACTCTGAATCTTTACGATCTTGCTATCTTTCACAAAGATTAGCTCCGAAGAGCCGCCGCCGATATCGTATATAATGCAGTCCACACCGCCAAATAGCGATGAAACGCCTAGATATGTATAGTACGCCTCATCGTCGCCACTGATCGCCTGCAGAGGGATCCCGATATCGTTCGCCCTTTTTATAAACGCTATAGAATCTTTCGCCTCTCGCACTGCGCTAGTGGCAACGGCTAAAACCTTATCTACATTATACTTTTCAATAGCTTCATTAAACGTTTCAAAGAGTTGTAGCGTCTTTTCCACACCTTCAGGGTTTAGCTCGCCTGTGTGCGACAGATCCCCTCCCAATCTTGTGATCCCTCTGCCAGTATGCAATATATTCGCAATCTTGCCATCAATTAACTCGGCGATAAGCATACGCACACTGTTAGAGCCAACGTCGATACCTGCTATAATCATTATCTTTTCATCCCCAACTGATGTATTCGCACATTTCGTCTATGCTCATTATACGATTTTGAAAAGACGTGCTTGCCATCTTTCTTTGCTACAAAGTAGTAGTAGTCGTTCTTCTCTGGATTTGCCACAGCCGTTAGAGCTATCACAGACGGATTCGAGATAGGCGTTGGCGGTAGACCCTTATGTTTATAGGTGTTATAGCGGTTCGCCCTATCCTGCAAATCTGCCTTACTGATCGTGCCATCATAGACGGAATATTTGCCATATATAATGGTAGGATCTGCCTGAATAAGCATTCTCGCCTTTATTCTATTGAGGAAGACCGCCGCCACAATCGGTGCCTCATCTTTATCGTAAGTCTCCTTCTGCACTATGGAGGCAAGTATTATGGCGTCGTAAAACGATAATCCTAACGCCTCTACCTTCTCTCGAAAATCGAATGGGAGTGTACGGTTAAACTCCTCCACCATCTTCGTAGCGATCTTCTCTGGTGGGTATCTTTTTGCAAAGAAGTACGTTCCTGGGGCTAGAAACCCCTCAAGACTCTCGTAATTATTATCTGTAAGTGTATTTATAAGCTCTTTATCGGTAAAGACGCTAAGCATAGTTTTTGTATCAATTATCCCAGCATTCTCAAGCGTTGTGGCTATATCGTACATATTATAGCCCTCAGGGATCGTCACCTTCTCTAGTGTTTGGCGACCGCTCACAACATCGGCTATAAGCTCCGCCAAAGGGATAGCATTCGCCTCGTAATACCCGAAATGGATATTCTTCTCGATCCCCTTTATGCGCACAAGATAGTCAAAGAAGCCCAGAGGAGGGGTAAGCCCCTTGAGCAGCTGCCTATATACCGATGAGAATGACTGCCCCATCTCGATCTCATACTGCCCCGATACGACGGTATTTTGCAAAAATGACTCGCAACTTTTTTTCCAAGCATACCACACCCCTGCCGAAACCACTACAGCGGCAAGCAAAATGGCAAATACTGTTTGTATAACCTTTTTCATAAAACCTCTACCTACATAGTAGTACACTTTAAGAAAAAATTCTATAAATAATCGATATACGATGATTTTTTCTTGTGTTTATTACATTTAATGCTATGATAGTATATCTATTACTGGAGGGATCGTTTTGGACAGTGGCAGTATAAGCGCAGAGATTGCGCTAATCATCGGTGGATTCTTACTATCTACCATCTTTTCTACATCAGAGGCAGTATTCACAAACAGTAGCAATATTAAGAGCAAGCAGCTCAATAAATATCATAGGCTACTAACTATATCACTATTTGTAAGCACTATATCAACTATCGTTGTCGCTATTGCGGTTATCTCCATTGCGATCAAAGCTCTTTCAGGAACATCCTTAATAGTAGCTGTGTCGATCGTCGTAGTCATCATAGCAGCACGTATATTTAGAGCTATACTGAGCGTAATCAGCGTTAACTTAAGCAGTAAAAAGACTCTCACCGTGGACGATCTAGAGTTTATGCTAGATGTAAGTGAAGAGCAAGGGGTCTTGGAGGATCAGAAGCAGCAGATGTTATCAAATATCTTTGATATCTCTGATATACAGGTGAAGAAGATCATGGTATCTCGCACCGATATGGCAGCGATACCTAGCGATATAACTAAAGAGGCACTGCTGGAGCTAATTCAAGAGAATGACTACTCTCGAATACCAATATATACCGACAATCTCGATAATGTGATCGGAATCTTCTACCTTAAAGATCTGATAAAGCTTATGCGCAAAGATTGGGATATAACCGACCTAATGGGCACGCTGCACGATGTCCTCTTTGTGCCAGAGACAAAGAAGATCGATGAGATGTTAAAGGAGTTTCAGCGCACACGCCAGCAGATCGCCGTAGTGGTGGATGAATATGGCGGCGTTGCAGGGCTTGTCACAATGGAGGATGTCCTAGAGGAGATCGTTGGCGATATTCGTGATGAATACGACGGCGACGAGCTAGAGAGCGATATTACACAGATTAGCGGAAACGAGTATTGCGTTGAGGCACTCGCCAATATCGATAACTTCTGCGAATATTTCAACATAATACGTACTGAAGATATGCTCGGCTACGATACCGTAGGTGGGCGTGGGGTCAGTATAGCTGGGGAGATCCCAACGGTTGGCGATGAGTATATCTGGCGTGGATTCAGATTGCAGGTGGCAAGTATGCAGGATAATAAGTTGCAGAAGATTATCGTGATAAGCTTACCTATAGAGAATGAACCGACGGAGTAACTTTTTATTCTGGCGATTATACACACGCAGAAGACAAAAACTCCACGCACAAACA
>JAITWF010000177.1 GCA_031285415.1 Deferribacteraceae bacterium | reverse complement strand
CACTATTAAAGAGTATTCCGCAGGTTAATCACGCCTATCACCTATACCCTATCCTTCTGCCGAAGGAGATCGATAGAGACAAATTTATTGCCAACATGAGGCACTGTGGAATAGGGTTGCAGGTGCATTATGGGCTTGTGCATATACATCCATATTACGTATTCGAGGGGTACACCGATTCTACGCCGATAGCGGATGATTTTTCTGCAAGAGTCGTATCCTTGCCGATCTTCCCCGATCTTACAGATGACGAGCAAGCGTACGTTGTAGAGAGTCTGCGGAAGTTTATAAATGAGTAGAACAGTTGCAATAATACAAGCACGAATCAGCTCCACACGTCTACCGAGCAAGGTGCTTTTACCTCTTGCCAATGGCGTAATCCTATCCCATGTGTGTAGACGAACAATGGGGGCGGTCGACGAGGTAGTGATCGCTACAACTGTGAACAGTGCCGATAACACAATAGTAGAGTGGGCAAACGCCAATAATATAGCGCACTTTCGTGGTTCAGAAGATGATGTGCTGGATCGATACTATAGGGCGGCTATCGCCTATAAAGCTGATACCGTTGTGCGTATCACCTCCGACTGCCCATGTATCGATACGGAGGTGATTGCTGGCGCCGTTGATATGTTTAATAGCTCAAACGTTGACTATGTGAGTAATACTCAAGATCGCACCTTCCCTCACGGTTTAGATGTGGAAGTTTTTTCCCTATCAGCCCTAGAGAGGGCATGGAGGGAGGCGACTGCGCAAAATCATCGTGAACATGTAACGCCATATCTTTATCGCAGTGGGCTTTTCAGCTGCAAAGATTATATAGATGATAGCAATAACGCCGCTATTCGAGTAACGGTCGATACGCCAGAGGATTATACCGTTATCTGCGCCATCTACGATCTACTAGGGGAAAAGTTTACCCACAGAGAGTTGATAGCATTATTTAGTAAATATAAATGGCTTCAACGCATAAATAAGGATATAATACAGAAAAAGGTATACAACAACATAGAGGAAGAGCGTATAGACGCCTACGAGCTACTTATGCGTAGCGGTATGTATGAGATAGCAGCAAGGATTAAATAAATGAGTATTGTTTTTCTCACAGAGGCTGGCGGAGCCTACGGCATTGGGCATATGATGAGGTGCGAATCGGTCGCCCAAGCACTTGACGAACATTGGAAGAAGAGCGTCTTTATTATCGACGCACCCGAGGATGTGACTCAAAATGCCACCGAACGAGTATATTCACGCACAAAGTGGCAAAAAGATTGGAACGCCCTGCGGCAAGACCTTAAATCTATAGATGTATCCGATCGCATTGAGGCGATCTTTGTAGACTCCTATAACGCAAAGGCAGTCGTACTGGATAGCCTCCTCTCTCTCAATGCCCCCCTATTCTTTATGGACGACTACAATAGGCTCGACTACCCCGAGGGCACCGTTATCAACCCTGAAATATCAGCCACTAAAGAGATGTACATACGGCGCAATCCGCTGAAAGTACACGCTGGCATTAAATATGTACCTCAACGGAGCGATTTTTGGGATGTAGAATATATTCCGCAAGATCTACGCAAGGGGATACTCGTCACACTAGGCGGTTCAGGCGATCAGTGGTGTTTAATCTCGATACTTAAATATCTAAATAGTGATGAACCTGTCACCGTGCTTGCAGCTGGCAACGATGTGCCTACCAACGCTATCGGCAGCGCAACGGTGATCTACGAAAGACAATCGCCCGAAGAGATGGCTACGCTTATAAAGAACGCTAAAGTTATAATCTGCGGCGGCGGTGGCACTCTACTTGAGGCGGCACGCTGCGGCACCCCTGCTATTGTAGTGGAGATGGCTGATAATCAACGAAATAATATCAAGGCGTGGACGGAGAACGGCTTTGCAAAGTTTGCTGGGCATAAAAATGACCTAGGACTAGGAGCAAAGGCGGCAAAGTATGCTTCGGAGCTATCAAATAATATAGAGTGGACTGTGGCAAGCCGTGTCGGCCGTTCAAAGGTAGATGGACAGGGCGCACGGAAGATTGCAGGAATCATACTGAACGAAACTGAGGGCGTCGCTCGCAGTGTAAAGCTAAAGAAAGATTATAAAGTCAACGGACTATTAGCTAAAAACTATTTAAACTGCACCCACGAAGAGCATGAGGCGATCCTCGCCGCTCGCAATACCGAGCCTGTGCGCCTTGGAAGCGTAAACCCGAATATCCTCACCGTCGATAGGCAACAGGCGTTTATACTATCGCTAAATAGCTCCGTCACGGCTGGATACTGGCTTGTGATGGATACAGATAATAAACCGCTCGGCTCAATATCTATCACAGCGATAGATTACGCTGAATCTAGCGGCGTTTTAGGGTACTATAAAATTACCGACCGCCCAGAGAAAGGCGTTGGCAAGATATTGGTGAAAATAGCAGTAGAGCTAGCATTCAAACATCTTAAACTCGAAACACTCTTCGCAGAATGTCTCGAGAGCAACATCGCCTCGATTAAATCGATGGAGGCGGCAGGGTTTGTGCATACAAATACCTACGAAAGAGTATTGGGCGGAGCGATTGTGCCGATACGATTATACACAGCAATAGAACCCTCGCCCCTTGAGGGAGAGGGCAGGGAGAGGGATTAATATATGAATATTAAGATAGGCAACCACACCATTGGCGACAACTGCCCCATATTTCTAATAGCAGAGCTATCTGCAAACCATCAGCACGATATCGAGATCGCACGCAGGTCTATCATTGCCGCTAAAGAGGCTGGCGCAGACGCTGTAAAGCTGCAAACGTACACAGCCGATACCATTACGATCGATTGCGATAGCCCCCTCTTTAAACTGCCTGACAACACGCTATGGACAGGTAAAACCCTCTATCAACTCTATCAGGAGGCGTACACCCCCTGGGAGTGGCATAGAGAGCTAAAGGAGCTTGCAAACTCTCTCGGAATGGAGCTATTCTCTAGCCCATTCGACCCCACCGCCTCTACATTTCTGCACAACCTCGATATGCCCG
>JAITWF010000136.1 GCA_031285415.1 Deferribacteraceae bacterium | reverse complement strand
ATAACTCTTTGAGGTGTTTATCAATACAGATACCGATATTATGCGCCATAATTTTATGATTTCTGTGCGCGCCGCCAGCTGGCTCTGGAACGATCTCATCGGCAACGCCCAATTCAAGCATATCTTGAGCCGTCATCTTGAGAGCCTCAGCCGCCTTATCGGCAAACTTTGCGTCTTTCCATAGGATAGAGGCGCACCCCTCGGGGCTAATGACAGAATATACAGAGTGCTCGAGCATGATCACACGGTTCCCCATGCCAAGCCCCAGCGCACCGCCACTGCCCCCCTCGCCGATCACGAATGAGAGCATAGGTACGCCCAAAAGTGCCATCTCGAATAGGGCTTTTGCAATCGCCTCCGCCTGCCCACGCTCCTCCGCCCCTAGCCCAGGATATGCGCCAGGGGTGTCGATGAAGGTGATGATAGGGCGTTTAAACTTCGACGCCATCTTGAATAGGCGTACCGCCTTGCGATACCCCTCTGGATGAGCCATACCGAAGTTGCGTGCGATATTTTCCTTCGTGTTGCGCCCCTTCTGATGGCCAACCACCATCACAGGCTCGCCGTTAAACTTCGCCATACCGCCGATAATCGCCTGATCGTCGCCGTATACACGGTCGCCATGAAGCTCGACGAAATCGGTGAAGAGGAAGTTTATATAATCGAGCGTATATGGACGGCTTGGGTGCCTCGCCACCTGCACCTTTTGGGTGGGGGTAAGGTTCTTGTATGTATCTTTTTTGATCTTCTCTAAACGCTTCTCTAGAGCAGCAAGCGACGCTTGAGAGCTTTTATCGGCGATCATATCGACCTTTTTCAGCTCTGCGATCTTCGCTTCAATCTCCAGAATCGGCGTTTCAAAATCTAGAGGTGTGACCTGTGACATAATTTATAGCTCCATTATAATTGTTTGAGATGTACGGCAAATCCTGATAGTTCGTAGTCTAAATATGCCAGAATAATATTGCCCTGTCCATCTTTTTTCACAGATTCATCTATCAGCTCAATTCCGTGCGTTTTCAGGTATGTGATAGCCTCTTGCATGTTCTCCACGCCAAATCCGATATGCCCCTTGGTGCCGTAGAATGGGATCTTCATAATCTCGAACTCTGTCCCCATAAAGGTTGCAATATCGATATCTTTCGGCGTATATCCAAAGATATTTTGCAGGTCGGCACAGGCTGCCGCCGCCGCCTCCTTATCAGGATTGTTTATCCCCACATGTAGAAATTTAAACATAGCTTTACCTCTAGCCTAAAGTTAGCACATCTTATACGTTTTGAGAAGATAAATAAAAAAATTGAGCTAATGTGTACTGTTCATATTCAACGATATCGACTATGATGACAATATCCAAAGGTGTAACATGGAGGCAGTAGATGTTTAAGAAGTTTTTATATGTAACCATATTAGTAGTATTCTCACTATCAGCAATCGCTTGTATCGGCAGTGGAGGTAGCAGTAGCGGCGGTGGCAAAGGTCGAGATAACGACGACAAAGATATTGTACTTTTGACATTAATATATAATAACAGCTCTCGCCCCACCATGATAAATGCGATCAGGGGGCAGACGTACGCCGAAGCTGGCGTGAAAGCTCTCGCAGACAGCGACACCCACCTCTTCCTCGGCTGGTACGGTAGTGAAACATTTTCGGGTGACAGAGTTAATCTAAATAGCGTTATCAAGGAATCGACACTATACGCAAAGTGGATAGCGATCGATAGCTCCGTAAAGGTTATAATTACAGCGAGCAGCACCCACACCGTACGCATATCTATCGATGGGAAGCTGTACGTATCTGGCTCGAATAGCCACGGTCAGCTTGGATTGGGCACCATCACCGAAACGAACATCTATACCGAGGTGGATATCACCCATATAGAGGGAACTATTATACAGGTTATAGCTGGCGATAGCTACACCATCATCTTAACCGATACAGGCAAAGTTTACGCCACTGGAGACAACTCGGGCGGTCAGCTAGGGCTAGTCGATCTAACCATCGTAAACACCTTCACGCAGATTAATACGACTCATATCGAGGGGAAGATTATCTCGATAAGTACTGGCAACGACTATACCTTCATCTTAACTGATACAGGGAAGATCTACGCAACTGGCGATAACTCTGACAGTCAGCTCGGTATCGTCGACGTTAATATCGTAAATATCTTCACGCAGATCGATATTACGCATATCGAGGGGAAGATTATCTCGATAACCACTGGCGACAGCTATACGATAATCTTAACCGATACTGGTAACGTATACGTCACTGGTAACAACTCTAGCGGTCAGCTCGGTATAGTTGACATTAATATCGTAAATATCTTCACAAAGATAGATATCACTCATATCGAGGGGAAGATTATCCTGATCGTAGCAGGGCATAACTACACCTTCATCTTAACCGATACAGGCAAAGTTTACGCAACCGGCGACAACAGCTTCGGCCAGCTTGGCAATGGCAGCACGATCAGCATAAATATCTTCACGCAGATCGATATATCGTACATAATCGGCAGAATTATTGAGATTACAGTCGGCTACGCCCACACCACTATAATGACAGACGATGGCAAGATCTATACAGCAGGGAGCAACGCATTAGGGCAGCTTGGATTAGGCGATATAACCGATACAAATAAATTCATCGCAATCGATACCTCGCAGATAACCAAAGATATAGTAGATATTATCGTAGAGGATAATAATACCTTTATCATCGATAGCGATGGCAAGCTCTACGCCGTTGGCGACAACTCCGCAGGCCAGCTCGGCACCGGTGGCACCGATAATAAGAGAACGCCTACACTGATAGCCGATCCGGAGAACGATCTGGTCGTCATAACCGTTGAAGCTGCACCGATCGCACTCGGCATGAGACACCCTATCTATCTAGCCGACGATGGCAGAGTCTTTGCAACTGGCGATAATAGCTACGGCGCATTAGGGATAAATGCTGTGACAAGCACGTACAGCTTCACAGAGATAAATATACCGCAGTTGAATGGCAACGTTATCGCCGTCACAGCTGGCAGTCTCCATAGCGTTATCCTAACAGACACAGGGAAAGTGTACGCTACAGGAGCAAACCTCGATGGCGGATTAGGATTGGGCGACAACAGCAATCGATATACATTCACGCTAGTCGACACCTCCACCCTCACAGGGAAGGTTATATTGGTGGCGGCTGGAGGGTATAACACATTTCTATTAACCGATAGAAACAACCTATATGCCACAGGATATGGCGTAGATGGTCAGCTAGGGCTAGGCAACAGGCTCTCTACAAATACGTTTACGCTAGTCAACACCTCAAATGTCAGCGGAAATATTACCTCTATCGCCGCAGGAGACCGCACTACCTTCCTCCTGACAGACAGTGGGCAGGTTTACGCCACAGGGTTTAACGATAACAGTCAGCTAGGCGTAGGTGATTCCGTCCGCAAAGAGAGCTTCACACTGGCTGATACCTCTGCCGTTGATGGGAAGGTTCTCTCTGTCTCTGCTGGCGAGATTCATACAATACTCTTGAGTAGCACAGGCAAGATCTACGGCACAGGTGGGAGCGACTCTGGGCAGCTCGGCTCGCAGATAATCACATACTCGAATACCTTCAAAATTGTCAGCACGATGGATCTTAACGACCCTACGGTATCGATCAGTGCTGGCAGATATTATAGCTTGATAAAGACCAATAGCGGCAAAGTTTACGCCACAGGGGCGAACGGTAGCGGTCAGCTCGGGGTGGGTGATAGCGTGGATAAAGGGGGATTCACCCCTGTCAATTTCACTGGTGCGATACGTTCGATCGTAGCTAGCGACGACCATACTGCTATCATGACTAGCGACAACAAGATCTATAGCACTGGCAGAAACACCGAAGGGCAGCTCGGGCTGAATGATAATACGAATAGAGAGAGCTTTACGTTGGTTGATTCAATTTAGGGGGATTGCTCTCTTTTCCGTCATTGCGGCCTACGAGCCGCAATCCAGTATAAAATTTATAGGAATTCCTATGTTTTTATTCTGGACTGCGGATCAAGTCCGCAGTGACGAGGGAAGAGATTTTTCGATTGCCCCCAATACCTAAAGTAGTTATAATGCCATTATGAAAAATCTGCCAAAAACAGTCTCTAGAATATTTCTTGTGGCACTGATAGCAAATAGCGTGCTAGTGGTGCTTCTCCTGGCACTTGGCGTGCTGATACATCGCTCTGGCGAGTCTGCAATGCACGACATGGGCAGGATCACGCTTGAGGCGTTTCGTGCCGCACGCCCTATTTTATGGGGTTCTATGGGGCTAAACTCCCCTGAAACGCACGACTTTGTGAAGCAGCTGGCAGATCAGAAGATCGTTAAAAACTTCTTTGTATACACCACCAAGGGGAAATTAGTATTCTCATACTCCGACCCTAATCCAGATGATATCCTAACAGAGCCACCGACAGAACACATTCTCAAAGATAATACGATGTTTATGTACGACACCTACTCGTTCGGCAACCACCGCCACGGCGGCGGCATGATGGGTGGTAGAACAGATGAAACGCTTATAATCTGCCTTGCGCTCGATACCTCCACCCTACGCTCAACCAATCAGCTACGCAACTACGCCATCACGATCGCTATCCTGATGGAGATTATAATGCTACTCCTCTACACAAAGGTGTCGAGGATGATAAAGGAGTATGAACGATCTCGCACTCGCCTGCAACTTGCCGAGCAGGAGGCCGCAACTGGCAGACTCGCCGCAATCTTGGCTCATGAGATCAAAAATCCGCTCTCCAGCATTAAAGGGTTGGTGGGATACTCTATAAAAAAATCGTCCGATGAGTCGGTTGTAGAAAACCTCGACCGCTCCATCACCGAGATCGACCGCCTAGCCGCTATCGTCAACGGATTCCTCACCTTCGGCAAACCGATCGATCTAGAGATTAGCACCTTCAAGATACGAGAGTGTTGCGAGAAGGCGACCACCCTCCTCTCGCACGATCTGATACATACCAAAAAAGCTATCACGATTAACGGCACTGATTTTGAGGTAAACGCCGACTACAACAAGCTCTTGCAGATACTCGTAAACCTGATACTAAATGCGCTCGACGCCTCCCCTGCTGGCGGCACAGTCTCGATAAATATTGGGGCGAAACAGTTATCTATAATCAACAGCGTTACCGATGGCGCAAAGATCGATACCAGCCGTATATTCGAGCCGTTCTACACCACAAAGGCAAAGGGTGGCGGATTAGGGCTTCCTATCGCTAAAAAGATCCTAGAGTTACACAACTTTAAGATAGAGATAACCAATACAGACCCATTCACGTTAATATTAATTTTAGATGGGGACGAGCATGCATAAGATCCTGATAGTCGACGACGAGGATAATCACAGACATATGCTGCGTCTACACCTTGAGGACGCTGGCTATACCTGCAATGAGGCGTATAATGGCGTTAACGCTATCGCCGCCCTACAAGATAGTACATACGATATAATCCTCCTCGATGTCACGATGGATGTGATGGATGGGCTTACCTTCCTCTCATATATCCGTGAGGAGGGGAACCTCACCCCTGCCATCATTATAACCGCCAACGCAGACGCCAAAACAGCCGTATCGGCAATGAAGCTTGGGGCGGCTGATTATATTACAAAACCTGTCGATATCGCTGAACTACTCGAGATAATCAAGAAACATCTCGCCTCAAACACCACTCCAGAAACGTTTACCACTGTTGATTATAAATTTAACGGCGTCTACTCGCAGGAGGGGATGGGGAAGATTATCGATCTACTAAAGATGGTCGCCCCAACAGACGCAACGGTGTTAATCTTAGGCGAATCTGGCACAGGGAAAGAGCTTGTGGCTCGCTCGATACACGATAACTCCACCAGATCTAAAAAACCGTTCATTGCTGTAAACGCCGCCTCGCTGAATGAGAACCTTATCGAAAGCGAGCTATTCGGATATGTCAAAGGCGCATTCACAGGGGCAAACTCCGCAAGGGTGGGCAGATTTGAAGAGGCAGAGGGGGGGACGCTCTTTCTAGACGAGATCGGCGAACTACCACCTACCACCCAAACTAAACTATTGCGATTCTTGCAGGAGAAAACGTTTGAGCCTGTGGGATCGTCAAAATCGAAAGTTGCCAACGTGCGCATAATCGCCGCCACCCACAGAGACCTCGAAGAGATGATAGCGGAGCATTCATTCAGGCAGGATCTCTACTTTAGATTATCAGTATTCCCTGTCTATCTGCCAGCTTTGAGGCATAGAACGGTTGAAATCCCACTGCTGGTTGAGCATTTTGTGCAAAAGTATAGAGAACGATTCCAGAAGAGGATTCGAGCTGTCTCCCCTAAATTTATCCGCACACTGCAACAGTACACCTTCCCTGGCAATGTGCGAGAGCTAGAAAACCTGATAGAACGCAGTATAATACTCGCTAGAGGCGACGAGCTGACCGAAGATCTGCTGCCAGAGATGATGAGCGTGCATAAAACATCGTTGAAAGATAACGAAAAAGAGGTTATAGAGAGTGTACTAAAGGAGTGCGCAGGCAATCGCACAAAGGCCGCCGCTCGCCTCGGCATTTCACGGCGAGGGCTTTATAACAAACTACAGGAGTATGGGCTTGTTTGATAAATATGTATTATCGGTATATATAAAATATATTATAGTCGTTCAGGCTCTGATCATGATCCTAACGATGTTCACCTCCGCAATATCACATATGCAGGGGCTACAAAAGTATGGCTTCACCCTTGCACAGCTTGCAAAGCTGGAGCTTCTGACGATCCCTATGGGGATAAATAGCGCACTACCGATCACGATGACAGCGGCAAGTATCATAACAGTACTTCTACTAATGCGATCAAAGGAGCTGATGGCGTATGTATCGCTTGGAGGGAGGGTGCAACGGTTTTTAATGCCCTTTATCGCCGCCTCTATCGCCGCCGCCGCATTTATGATCTTCTTTGATAGCAAAATATACCCACCAGTGCGTGCCGCACAGCAGCAGTACTACTCTGAGCTAAAGCGGCAGAAGGTTACAAATAATAGTAGCCTCCTGAATAGATGGATTATGGACGATGCGAATAAGCTTGTACATATCGGCATGCTCGATCCTGTTAATAAAAATGTGCGTGATATCACCGAATATATTATAGATGACAGCTTCCAGATCTCGCATATCCGCATAATCCCATACGCATATAATGATAACGGCACATGGATCTTTAAAAATATACAGAGTGCCGACCTCTCCACAGTGCCACCTAAGATTGAGAATATCGGCGATAGAGTGAGCAGTTCGCCGTTACTAACCGATCTCACCTCGATATCCGGCAAAAGTCCAAAACAGCTTGCGCCAAATGAGCTGAAACAGCTGATAAGAGTGATGAAGTCGAGAGGGCTGAATACCGTTCAGTATGAGATGTTTCTAGGTGCGAAGTACGCCAATGCGCTATCGGTGATAGTGCTAGTACTGCTTGCTGTGCCGATCGGTATCGACTTCTCTCGCAGATATTCGCCATTAAAGAGTGCCGCTACAGCATTTGCATTCTGCCTGTCGTTCTGGGCTGTTATGGCGGCGATGTCTAGCCTTGGCGGCTCAAACGTGTTGCCAGCACTCGCCGCAAACTACCTGCCACTCGCAATATTCTTAGTAGCTGGAGTTGTAATACTATATAGAAGGGAACGGTCGAGATAAGTTCTCTCTCTGGATTATTCTGTAGCAAAACCACGCTTTTGCGGAGGAATATCCTCGTTGAGGGGGGCATACGGGGGGAGCCTGCTCCCACCCGTAAAGTACTAGGGGTGAGCAATCTGCCCACCCCTCTATAATTAACTCTGTTTATTAAACTTAAATCTTTGTGCGATAACGTGTTTTGAGCCTGTTCCAGCTGGAATCAGTTTACCCATAATAACGTTCTCTTTAAGCCCTCGTAGGTAATCTGTCTTGCCCGAACATGCGGCATCTGTCAGCACCCGTGTAGTCTCCTGGAACGACGCTGCCGAGATGAAGCTTTCGGTGTTCAGTGCAGCCTTCGTGATACCCTGCATAATAGCACGTCCACGTGGTGGCTGTTTCCCCTCCATCAGAAGCTCCTGCTGAACCTTATTAAAGTCCGCCTTGTAAACCTCTTCATTTGGCATAAAGTCTGAATCGCCTGGATCCTCGATATGAACCTTCTTCAACATCTGACGGACGATAACCTCGATATGTTTATCGTTGATCGTAACACCCTGCTTACGATAAACCTCCTGAATCTCATCCACAAGGTACTTCTCCAGAGCATTTTCGCCCAAGATAGCAAGAATATCGTGCGGATTGATCAGACCATCGATAAGAGCCTCGCCAGCCTTCACTCTATCCCCCTCTCTAACGTTTAGATAGCGTTGAGTAGAGATCGAGTACATCTTCTTGTCGCCTGTATCTTCATTTTCAATGGTAAGTTTACGAAGCCCACGCAAGGTGCTTTCGATATGCACGATACCATCGATCTCTGCGATAACAGCTGGGTCTTTCGGCTTGCGTGCCTCAAAAAGCTCGGCAATACGTGGCAGACCGACTGTAATATCTTTTGTTTTCTGCGTCTCTCTAGGCATCTTCGCAATAACATCGCCTGGGAATACATCTGCGCCATCATCCATCGTGATGATACCACCCACAGGTAGAATATACTGCTGTAGCTGCTTGCCATCTGCATCTTTAATCTGAATGCGTGGCTGACGCTTCTCACGAGTGTTGCTCACAACGACCTTCTGAGAGATACCAGTGATCTGGTCGACCTCCTCTTTCAGAGTCTCCCCTGCAACGAGGTCTGTAAATACGATAGTACCACCCACTTCACTCATGATTACAGCTGCGTACGGATCCCACTCAGCAAGTAGGTCGCCCTGCTTGATCATCTGCCCGTCCTCTACCTGCAATCTTGTACCGTATACGATTGTAAACTTCTCTATAGATCTGCCGTCGTTATCCATCAGGTTTAGATATCCGTTACGGTTTAGAACGACGAGCTGTCCATTACGATTTTTAACACATTTTATATCATCAAACTGCACTCTACCGCCAAATTTAGCGTTCAAGCTGGAAGCCTCACTAGATGCAGATGCCGCACCACCGATGTGGAACGTTCTCATCGTCAGCTGTGTACCTGGCTCACCGATAGACTGCGCTGCGATAGTACCTGTTGCTTCGCCGATCTCAACCATTCTGCGAGTAGCAAGATCAAGACCGTAGCAGTGTTTGCAGATACCAAACTCGGCATCGCAAGTCAACACTGAACGAACCTTCACACGGTCGATACCAGCTCT
>JAITWF010000132.1 GCA_031285415.1 Deferribacteraceae bacterium | reverse complement strand
AATATCACTCTAGCCAGCAGCAGATCGCCTTCCTGAAAGAGCTACATGCGATACAGAACGACTACGACATGCGTGTGAACGATATGACGACCTTAGATGGCGTAAAGATGCGTTGGAAGCAGGATGTATTCTATCGAGGGCTTGATATAATGAGCGGCGATAGCTATTCGATGCGAATGATCGATGTTGATAGATCGTTCATATTCACCTTTGACGCAATGGGGAAGGGGGTTGGAGCCTCCGTTACCTCTATGATGTCGATGACCTTTATGAACTACCTTGTGACACAGTACGGTACCGCCTTTAATATGTACAACGTGATAAACGAATTTTTGAGCTATATCAAGCGGATACTCTTAAAGGACGAGATCCTGTGTGCAAATTTTCTACACCTTAATAGTCGCACAGAAGAGATGTATTTCTGTAGCTTCGGCATGCCAAAACTCTTTATGACTGGCGATGATGGCGTACTTCGCACCTTAAAGTGTAATAATCTACCGATAATGCGATATACAAAAGAGTTCAAAATTGATATACTATCATTAGTTGGTATATCTAAGATCCTAGTCTCTAGCGATGGGCTGAATGAGGCTAGCAATGGAGAGTATTCATACGAACAGTTTATTGCAGATGATTTTATGCAATCTTGCACATTAAGCGAATTTAAAGATCGATTTTTGTCACGATTTCCAGAGCCAGATGATGATCTGACTATAATCTTCTTGAGTGCAAATAGCCCTACACCTGTTTGGAGCGAGTCGCTCACAGTGAAAAGCACACTCGACGAGCTGCATAGGTTGGAGAGGTTTTTTAACAGTACGCTTGCAAGGGTGGATATCGATGAATCAGATCGAGAGAAGCTTGATATAGCCTTTACCGAGGCTATAATGAACGCATATGAGCATGGCAACCTTGGATTAACCTTAATGGACAAACATAGAGCTATGAATAGTGGCGACTATGATGAGGTATTGGCAGAGAGGCAGCTATTAAATGCCGATAAGACGATTAAGGCAACGATCTCACTCTACCATGCCAACGGTTGCGCTCCAACTTTAGAGATATCTGTTCTGGACGAGGGGGCAGGGGTGCCAAAGCAGCTCGAGCCTGTCACCGATAGAGACCCATACCTTATGTGCGGTAGGGGGCTTGAAATTATAAAGCAGTACTCCGATCATGTATATTATTCGCATAAAGGCAATGAAATTATAATTGTGAAGGTAGTAAAAAGCAAAGAGGTGTAAATTATGGATATTCAAGTCATCGGCTCTAGCGAGCTTGTAATTAATGGCAGTATCAAGAGCGTGACCGATTACCAAGAGGTAAAACGTATCATGACCGATATGTTGCGAGATTCTGGTAAAGAGATCACGATCCGTATGCCAGATTCAATATCGATCACCTCATCTGTGATCGGGTACTTCCTCAAGCTTGTCTATCAAGACAATGTAAAGATAACCCTGATAGTATCAGATCCTCGCCTACTCTCACTTCTAGACGATCTAAGGCTGACAGAGGCGTTTAACGCAGTGAAGGAATGAACGGTAAAAACTTCTTGCCAAATTGGGAATAGTGCTGTAATAAGTATAACACAAGTTTACTATAATGCTTTTAAATTTCCCACTTCCTCCTAAATGTGGGCAACCGCAGTTCCATCCCTTGTCTGGTTCACCGCAGATAAGGGGTGGAACGTGTTTGATTCTAGGTAGTATTACACACACTTATTCTCTCTTGTTAAAACTGTTGGAATATTTTATATTCCCCAGACAGGAGTTATCATGACCTTTACCCACCTACATCTGCACACCCAATATTCGCTTCTAGATGGTGCGATCCTTATCGATAAACTGATCCCTAAGGCGAAAGAGTATGGGATGAAGAGTATCGCTATAACCGACCATGGCGTTATGTTTGGCGTGATCGATTTCTATAATCAGTGCAAAAAGGCTGGCATAAAGCCTATTTTGGGTTGCGAAGTCTACGTATCTCCCACCTCTAGGCACGAGCGAGAGTATGCACGTGGCGAGACTAGCAACTATCACCTAATTCTGCTCGCCGAAAACGACAAAGGCTTTCAAAATCTATGCAAACTTGCCTCAATAGCACAGCTAGAGGGGTTCTACCGTAAACCACGTATCGATAAAGAGGTGTTGGCACAGCATCATGAGGGGCTTATCGCTCTATCCGCCTGTCTTGGCGGCGAAATACCGCAGAAGATCATGACTGGCAACTTCGCTACAGCTCGAGACGCTGCCGTAGAGCTGAATAATATTATGGGTGAGGGGAACTTTTATCTAGAGATCCAGCAGAACGGTATCCCTGAGCAGACTGCTGTAAATAAGCAGCTCTTGAATATATCAGAGGAGACGGGGATCCCCCTCGTTGCTACCTGCGACTGTCACTATCTGAATAAGGGCGATCACCGCTCTCATAATATCCTTATGTATATGCAGACGCAGAGCACTATTAGCAAGCCGAATAGTATGGAGACCCCTTCGGAGGAGCTTTACTTTAAATCTCCAGAGGAGATGTATCGTGATTTTGCCTCCTATCCAGTATCAGCCCTAGAAAATACCGATAAGATCGCCGAACGGTGCAACGTTACGATAGATTTCAGCCAGATTCATATGCCAAACTACCCGATTCCAGAGGGGTTTACGGCGGAGAGCTACTTCCGACACCTATCAGAGGAGGGGTTGAAGGAGCGTCTTAAACGTGTGCCAGAGGATAAACACGCCACATACTACGAGCGGCTTGCGATGGAGATGGACGTTATCGCCCTCAAAGGGTATGTGGGATATTTTCTGATCGTATGGGATTTTATCAACTACTCAAAGGAGAATGGCGTGCCAGTAGGCCCTGGCAGAGGCTCGGGGGCAGGTTCGCTTGTGGCGTACTCTTTACGGATCACCGATATAGATCCGATCGAGCTAAACCTACTCTTTGAGCGGTTTCTTAACCCTGAACGTCCGTCACTACCTGATTTTGATATAGATTTCTGCATTCGAGGTAGAGCGAAGGTGATCGAGTATGTGCGAGAGAAGTACGGCAAGGATCACGTTGCGCAGATCGCTACATTTTCCAAGCTCTCTGGCAGATCGATCGTGCGAGATGTCAGTAGGGTGCTAGAGATCCCCCTTCCGATAGCTGATAAACTAGCGAAAACTATCCCAGGCACGCCAGGGATGACGCTATCTACAGCGGTGCATGACGATCCAGCTATCAAGGCGACCTTTGAGGATATCCCCGAGGGTGCGGAGCTTTTACGGCATTCGCTGAACCTTGAGGGGCTTTTGCGGCAGACTGGCATGCATGCGGCAGGGGTCGTTATCGCCGATAAACCGCTGATGGAGTATCTGCCACTTGCTAGAGGTACTGGCGAGGGTAACGATGTGCTGGTGCAGTATGAGAAGGGGCTTGTAGAGAAGCTTGGATTTGTTAAGTTCGACTTTTTAGGGCTTGCGAACCTTACGATCATCGATGACGCTGTTAATAGGATAAAAAGGCAGTGCGACCCCGATTTTGATATAGCAAAGATAAGGTTTGACGATCCAGATGTATATAAAATGCTCTCAAACGGCGATTCGAGCGGCGTATTTCAGTTTGAAAGCGATGGCATGCGCAGGCTTATGCGCAAGTTGCAGCCCTCTGTTTTAGAGGATCTGATCGCTCTAAACGCCCTATACCGACCAGGCCCGATTGAAAGTGGTATGCTAGATGACTTTTGCGACCGTAAACACGGCATTCAGCAGATTATATATCCGCTACCGCAGCTCGAGAGCGTCTTGAAGGAGACGTACGGAATTATCGTGTATCAAGAGCAGGTTATGGAGATCGCCCGAGTGGTGGCTGGATACTCGCTCGGCTCCGCTGATATCCTTCGCAGAGCTATGGGCAAGAAGGACGCCAAAGAGATGGAGCGTCAGAAGGGCGTATTCATCGAAGGTGATGAGGAGATGGGGGTGCCGGGGGCTAGAAAGCTTGGAAATGACGTTAAGATCGCCGCCGAGATCTTCGACCTGATGGAGAAGTTTGCCAACTACGGATTTAATAAGAGCCACTCCGCCGCATATGCTGTACTTGCCTATCAGACGGCGTATTTAAAGTGTAAATATCCAGCCCAGTTCATCTGTGCCGCTATGAGTATGGCAGATGGCAAGCTGGAGGATGTGATCCACTACATCGACGACGCTCGCCAGCTAGGTATTGAGGTGCGTCCACCCGATATAAACCGCAGTGGTGTTGATTTTGAGTATATCGATGGCGCAATATGGTTCGGATTAAAGGCGATCAAGGGCGTTGGTGGCGTTGCCGTGGAGGCTATGATCGCTGAACGCAATGCAAACGGCGCATATAAGAGTATATACGACCTCTGCCTACGTGCAGATCTTAGAGTTATAAATAAGAAGGTGCTAGAATCGCTGATATACGCTGGCGCATTCGACTCATTCGGCAAAAATCGCCGCCAACACCTACAGGTGATGGAATCTTGCATGGAGCAGGGGCAGAAGAAGAGCAAGATGAAGGAGCAGGGGCTTATGAGTATCGAAGATTTCCTCTTCGGTGGCGATGATGAGGAGGAGGTAGAGGAGTTTTACCCCGATCTGCCAGAGATGACAGATTCGGAGCTTCTATCTAAAGAGAAGTCCGTACTTTCAATCTATTTCACCTCTCACCCAGTGCAAAGTGCTGTGGATCTAGCTGGCGACGCCTTTGACAGTGCAGCATATGTAAACGAACTGCCCACCGATACGCCAGTGAAGCTGCTTGCATTAGCGAAAACTATCACAAAGCGGCGCACCAATAAGAACGACCCTACCAAAAAGCAGGAAGATATGGCTGTTATGGTGATGGAGGATCTCACAGGCACCGTAGAGGCGGTGGTTTTCCCTCGTACATATAATAAATATATGGAGATGTTGATCCCTGAATCTATTATGGTGGTCGATGGCACGTGGAAGAGGCGAGATGAAAGAGCGTCGATAGAGGTAAAGGAGATCTACTCCTTCGCAGAGGGGCTAGAACGACTTACGAAGGGGCTTGCAATTAATATCGATTTGCCATCGACAGATGATGAGGATATTGATAAGCTACATAGAACGCTACAACAGCACTCTGGCGGCATGCCAGTTACGCTGCGAATGCACCGCAAAGATGATTATACATTAGAGCTGCCACTTCTGCCTAAACATGCAGTTTTGCCTACAGAGGCGTTCTTTCGGCAGGTGGATGAGCTTTGTGGTAAAAAGTCGTATGAGATTATCTCCGATAGAGTGGTTAGTAGCGGCTTAAAGTATGAATCTTTCTATACAGCTGATGAGGTAATTTATGATGAAGAAAACGCCTAAAATAATGCTATCCCATAGCAAAACCACGCTTTTGCGGAGGGATATCCCTATTTTGGGGGGCATACAGGGGGAGCCTGCTCCCACCCGTAAGGAGTCGCCTAGAGCGTTGACGATAGCAGGCTCTGATTCTGGCGGCTGTGCAGGCATTCAGGCGGATATAAAGACCTTCTCCGCACTTGGAGTGTTCGGTATGTCTGCCATAGTTGCCGTTACCTGCCAAAATACGAAAGAGGTTGCATATGTGGAGCCTATCTCCACTAAAAGCGTGCAGCTACAGATAGATCTAGTGCTTTCAGATATCGGTGCAGATGCCGTTAAAACTGGAATGCTCTTCTCAAATGAGATAATAGAGGTGGTCGTAGATAGGCTTAAATACTGGAAGATTGATAACCTTGTTGTAGATCCGGTGAGGGTAGCCTCCTCTGGCGCACTGTTGCTTCAAAGGGATGCCGTTCAGTCGATACAGGAGAGGCTTTTTCCGCTAGCGGCGGTTATCACCCCTAATATCCCCGAGGCGGAGCTTCTCTCTGGAGTTGAGATTAAAAACGATGACGATATGGGTAGAGCGTGCCGCATTCTGTGCGATAAGGGTGCCAAAACTGTGCTTCTCAAGGGGGGGCATGGGATAGGAAAGGCGTCTGGAACGGCTACAGATCTATGGTTTGATGGCGAATCGTTCCATAAATTTTCTACAGAATGGGTCGATACCACAAATCTGCACGGCACTGGCTGCACATACTCCAGCGCAATCGCCTCATATCTGGCAAAGGGATTTAGCTTGAAGGAGAGTATCGCAATGGGGAAAGAGTACATCGGAAACGCAATTAAATATAGCCATCAGCTGAATATCGCCGATAGCAATGGCCCAGTGAATCACTTTTATGAATAGTGGGTACACGCCATTAGCATGGTTTTACAATAAATATTGGACGTATGAAGCTCCAGACCTCTTTGAAAAGATACTTAATAGGCTGCTTCTGCCATCGGTGCCGAAGAAGGGGCGCATATTAGAGCTTTGTTGTGGCACAGGTCAGATCTGCGAACGGCTTAGCCAGAGGCTCTTTGAGGTTGTCGGGCTGGATAATTCGCCAGAGATGTTAAAGTTTGCCAAGGTTAATGCGCCATCCGCCTCATTTATATTGGGGGACGCTCGAGATTTTAAGGTGAATAAACCGTTTGACGCAGTTACATCACTCTTTGATAGCATTAATCATATATTAGCGGAGGATGAGCTGCTGAAAACGTTCCAATGCGTAAGGGGTGCGCTAAATGAGGGGGGCGTATTCCTCTTTGATGTGAACGATTCAAAGTCGTTCAATAAAAATTGGGAAAATGGATTTTCGATGGTTGAAGATAATGATATATGCATCCTTAAACCGTCGTTTGATTCTAATAGCGGTATCGCTGTATACAATATCACGATGATGGAACGAGTAGGGGAGACGTGGAGGCGAATGGATACGATCGTGCATGAACGCTACTATTCAGATGAAGTTATCGTTAGAAGCTTGACAAAGGCAGGATTTACCACTATTCAACTGCTGGATGGGTGGACGGATCTGAGGGTGAAGGCGTTTGCTAATAGAAGATTTATACTAGCGTCGTAATTCCCCTTCGCTGGCGAAGGGGTACGCCATAGGCGGGGGGTAGTGGTATTGACGCAGGATCCACTACCCCGTCATCTTGCTTGCGCAATCTGCCACCCCTTCGCAAGCGTTGGGGAATTATATTAAGGAAATATCTTATGATAACAGTAAAAATACCAAAAGTTTCTAGTGTGCTTGTGATAGTCGTGATTGCCGTTGTTGCATTTATCTTCGCTCGTCCAAAGCCTGTTGAGTTTAATTGGAACGGCTATGCTGGCTACCATCTTAGCTTTTCGCAGGTGGTGGATAACTCCTCAACCCCTCTCGTGCTGGAGACATCGCTCTATGTGCGTCGGGTCGCTGGCTCCACAACGCCTATAATAGAGGGGAAGATTAAGGATCTATATCTCTCAGGCTCTAGCGTTGAGAATATGGACAATCGCTCCTTCGATGGCATGGTGAATATTGAATTCGATGAAAATGGGGCGATAAAGCAGATCTCGCTGCCAGAGGATCTGAATAGCGAGCTAAAGGAGATCTTTGTCTCTTCATTTTCCGCTATTGAAACTGTTCTAGTGCCTGGCGGTGGCGGTCGTTGGCGCAGTACTACTGATAGCGGAGGCGTTTGCGACTATATCCTCGTTGCTCTAAGCAAGATAGAGAAGAGGAGGGTGTCGCTACCAGATACCGCTGTGGTTGTGAATAGTTCAAAGTTTTTAGCGTCGATAACAGGCACATTCTGGCTTGAGAGCATAGAGGGGGGCGAAAGCTTATTGATTGCTGGCTCTGATGGACAGTCGCACAGATATGATACCAAGATTAAATTAAAAACAATTCCATTTAAAGAGTTTTAGTAAAATAAAACACCATTATTTTTTCATGAAAGGTATGGCTATTATCGGCTATACCTGTTCCTTTATCCTCATCTTAACCTACTTTAAATAGTATCTTTAAGCGATTTATTAAAATCAAAAAGCCGTTATATTTTAAAAAATGTCTAAAAATTTGCGATAATTAGTGAACTTTTTTTAATAAAAACTGTTGCATTATTTGTCGTTTAAGTATTAAGATGGGTCGGCGCAAGAGAAGGGGTAAGTCCTCTGCGCTAAAATCTACTAACGAGGGTTCACATGAACTCAACGCAGCATGTTAAAAGTTACTTTTTTTTCCTCGCGTTGTCTGTAATGTCTGTTGCCTTGATGTTGTTTGCTTTTTCACCAAAGGCCACAGCTTCAGACCAAGAGAACTGTGTGTTATGTCACCAATATCCACTTTTGGGTACGGTTGACGACAACGGTACTCTTCACTCCTACTACGTCAGTGGCACACAATTTGCGTCATCGGTGCACGCAGAGATAATGTGTTCTGAATGCCACAGAGGTATCACAAAGGTGCCTCATGAAAAAGACGTCAAAATCGACTGCACCGCCGCATGTCACGTCCTCGAACCTACCACTGGTAGGCCGTTCTCCCACAAAATTACTGACGACATTATTAAGGAGTCCATTCACGGATCTGAGAATAAGCACGTCCGTGAAAAGGTTGTGGAAGATTTCCCAGAGTGTACATCGTGTCACGCAAATGAGAAGCAGGAGCTAGTCCTGACCTCCAGAATAGGCATGGAAAAGCTTGTTATGGCAGAGGGTAAGGCTCGTTGCGAAGATTGTCACCTTAATAGGTACGACTATGTGGATAGAAAGATGATCCACGTTCTGCGCCGCACAGAGAACCCAAAGAGTCAGCAAGAGATTGTTGATATGTGTTCTGAGTGCCACAACGACCCAGAGCTGAATAAGCGTCACGGTCTTGTGAATGCGATCTGGTCGTACAGAGAGAACTATCACGGCAAAACAATGGTTCTCGGGCTTCCAGAGGCACCATCTTGTATCGATTGCCACGTAGTTGAAGGGCAGTCGCCACACAAGATCTTGAGCGTAGCTGACAATGCAAGTGCTACCAACAAAGAGAATCGTGGTGTGATGTGCGCACGTGCAGATTGCCACCCTACAGCGTCTCTTGGTATGGGCAACTCCTATATTCACTGGGAGATCGACAAATCGAGATATCCTGTGCAGTACTGGTTGCTGTTTGCGTTCACAATCCTGACGGTTGCGAGCTTCTTAGGATTGATGGTTATTATGGTTATGGAGATGTTCCGCATGATATTTCCTAAGTTCACAATCATTAAGCAGCGGAGGGACAAATGAGCGAACAACAACCGCTAATAAAGATAGTTAAAGGTAAAAAGTTTTACCTTAAACTAACAAAACCACAAAGAATTCAACACTTTATACTTATGGTTACATTCATAGTATGTGTTGCAACTGGTATGCCGCTGAAATATTACTACTACCCATGGGCGAAAACCCTTATGGACGCTCTGGGTGGAGTAATGGCTACAGCATACATACATAGAGCTAGCGGTATCATCATGGTGGCAGGCTTTATCGACCACCTATGCTATGCATACCGACAGATTAACAAATTCTACGTGCGTCCTGCGAAGGCGGCTAGAGAGTTCTCTATCATGGGTTTAATCACCTTTGTATACTACTCGCCAACCTTCCCACGTATCAAAGACGGCGTAGATATGAAAAACATGATGAGATACTACCTATTCCTTACAGACAAGCACCCTCGTCATGAACGTTTCTACTGGCGTGAAAAACTTGACTATCTTGCGGTTTTCTGGGGTACGAACGTGCTTGGTTTCACCGCTTTGATACTCTTGAAAAAGGGCTTCTTCTTGCAGTTCCTAGGTGGTTGGGGGATGAGTGCGGTAACTATTGCACACTCCTTCGAGGCTCTTCTTGCAACGGCAGATATTATCGTGTGGCACATGTACAACGCTCACGTTAACTACGACAAGATGCCAGCTTCGCCTCTCTTCCTGACAGGATATCAGCCAGAGCATATTATGAAGCACGAGTATATCCTTGAGTGGAAGCGTATAAATGAGCTTGTTAAAAACGACCCATCTCTGATGTTTGATCAGGATGAGTACGACAAGCACGAAGAAGAGCGTCAATTAAAGCAGTACGAAGATACCAAGGCTTATATGGCGACAATGGCTGCTGCAGTAGACAACGAAAGAGCATATCAGTCTGGTCATGGTCATGACGACCATGATGGGCATTAGGGGTGGCACAATGAGTGATGAACGTAGCAAATTTAAAGTAGTATTGTATGCCGCTATTGGTATATCTATTGTAGTGGCGTGTTCGTGGTTGGTTGTGCAGTTGATCATCGATGTGTGGAATCCTCCATTCCTCGATCCTGTTGAGAAGACCGTTCCAGCAAGGCTCGTAGAGATGAGAGACGCTACCAACGGTATTCAGCCAGACAACTACACTGTAGCATACAGAAACCCTACGGATGAGCTCTATAACGAGCGTTTCCACGATTGGGAGATTCCAGCTCCAGAGGATAAAGTTAGTGCATGCATCAGCTGCCACGGCAGAATGCCTCATAACAAAGATGAGCGCACAAGAGCTTTCCTGAATAAGCACGATATGCATATGGCTTGCGAAACTTGCCATATGAGAACATCGGCGTCTTTCGGCTGGTATGATATAGAGACTGGCGACATTCGCAGCACTATTCAGTTAAACGAGCCGCTATTGGTATCCGCTTATAAGCTTATTCATGTAAATAATAGGCAGACCAATATTGACAATAGTGGGCTGATAGCAAGTGCAGACGCCTTTATGGCAGATGCGGCGAATATGCCAGCTGCCGAGAAGAGAAGTGCATTGGAATCTTTCCATAAGAACAAACTTGAAACGCCTGTGGCATGCAAAGCTTGCCATACAAGCGAAGTGGCGAAGTCGTATCTACCTCTTGAAAAGCTTGGCTATACCCCTTTTAGAGCAAAACAAGTGGTGTCAACCGAAGTCGTAGGTATGGTGGAGCATTACGGTGATTTTTATCTGCCTACTTTCCTCTCGGGGCAAGGAGATAAGTAATTATGCGTCAGTTCCTTATAATATTGAATATACTATGTTTTGCGTTTGTGGCGTATGCAGCGGAACCTGCCAACATAACATCATCTGTAGTTTACAGAGATGTGTTGGACAACCGCACTGCGCCCACCGATATAGTATTTCAAAACGAGGATAACTGGCTTTTATACTCTGTGATGGGCATAGTTACGCCATACAGCAATAATAAAGCCGGAAAATCTTACCAGTCAAAGGATCTTGT
>JAITWF010000109.1 GCA_031285415.1 Deferribacteraceae bacterium | reverse complement strand
CTACTTTCGCTATACTGTAGTGCAATCGCCACCATAATATATCCTAATATAAAGAATACAACCGAGCTTATAGCAAGCCCCCTAGCTCCACCGATTATAATGAAGAGCCAAGCTAACGGAATCGTCACAAGCGAGCCGAATGTGCCAGAGGCGAATGGAAAAAATCCAGCACCAAATACCGATACCCCCATATACACAGCTCTCTTTAATCCGCTGTCGCTCTCCTTTATCTGCTCCTTCTCCACCTCTACAGGCTTCGTCTCTGTGCTATCAAAATCAAGTAGATCAAGATCCTCTTTGTTGCTCATAGTCATAAACCTCTCATCGATTTAGTTCTATATCGTGTGCCAGTAGGGGTATCGATAATCTCGACCCCCTTCTCTGTTAGCTCTGCCCGAATCTTATCCGCCTGTGCAAAATCTTTCGCCTTGCGTGCCTCATTTCGAGCGTCGATCGCAGTCAACACCTCTGATTCTGGCACCATTAGCAGCGACGCAAACCACTCCTCACCGCTTCGATGTGCTACATATAGCACTCTTTCGATATCAGCGAATATAACGTCGCTAGTAGCACGTAGCTTTTCTAGCGATTCAGCGTTTAATTTATCCATCAGAAGCTTATTGCCAGCCCTTATAAAATCGAATATTGCAGCGATAGCCGCAGGAGTGTTAAAATCATCCTCTATAGCGGTCTTAAAATCGGTGTTAAACTTAGTAGCTATAGCGTCGATCTCCGCACTGCTGTCCTTCGCCTTATTAGAGGCAAGCGCATGTTTCAGCTCATCTTTGAATGTATAGATCCGCTCGAGGGAGCTTTCAGCCTCGTAGAGCTTCGTATCGGCATACTCTAGCGGCTGTCTATAGTGGGTAGTCAGAAGAAATAGGCGCAACACCTCTGGATCAACATCTTTTAATATGTCTCTGATAGTCAGGAAGTTATTGAGCGATTTCGACATCTTCTCTTTATTGATATTCACAAAACCGTTGTGCATCCATAGGTTAGCAAATTCATGTCCGCAGGCGGCTTCACTTTGGGCGATCTCATTCTCGTGGTGAGGGAAGATCAGATCCTGCCCACCGCCATGTATATCGATCGGAGAGCCTAATATCTTCTCACTCATAACGCTGCACTCTATATGCCAGCCCGGTCTGCCAGCACCCCAAGGGGACTGCCACGATGGTTCATTCGGCTTTGCACTCTTCCACAGCGCAAAATCTAGCGAATTCTCCTTCTGCTCATTCAGATCCACCCTCGCCCCTGCCTGCAAGTCGTCTAGGTTGCGGTGAGAGAGCTTGCCGTACTCCTTAAAGCTATTCACACGATAGTATACGTCGCCGTTAGATTCGTAGGCATGTCCACTATCGATAAGGCGTGTGCAGAGATCGAGCATATCGGGGATAAAATCGGTCGCCTGTGGGGCGTGTGTTGGGCGCAGAATGCCAAGCCTATCCATATCGTCGTTATGTGCGGCGATAAATTCAGCCGTTATCTCCTGCCAATCCCTGCCAGTCTCGTTGGATTTGCGAATTATCTTGTCATCTATATCGGTAAAGTTCTTTACGAATGTCACAGGTGAACCGAGCCACTCCATAGCACGCCTTGCCACATCAAACGCCACAGAGCTGCGTGCATGACCGATATGACATAGATCATATACCGTCACCCCACACACATACATCTGTACATTGTCTTTATCTATCGGGCGGAAAGGCTCCTTCTTGCCTGTCATCGTGTTATAAATATGCAACATTATCAAGATCTCCTTCTGCGTTGCATTGTAATATATCCGTATCAATTCAGCAATAAAAGATTTATATTGACAGTACGATACTCAGGAGAGTATACCATCAGTATACATTTAACGAGGCAAGGGGTTTTAAATGAAGTTGTTTTTTATTACAGCGTTCTTGTGCTTGATGAGCATTTCAGCATATGCGCAGCACAGCGTTACAGCAGGGTACAAATATTACGACGCCAAGAAAGATTATAGCAACGAACAGTTGCAGTACGAGGCAAACCTATCAGGGCATGTCATCTTCTTAGGCTATGAACGCACCGATGGCCGTAGCAACTACGATATGCGCAGCCGAGATGATAACGGCTACGATCCGTTGCAGCGAGCTGGCGTGGGGTACTATTATTTTGGTGAACAGCACGTTTGGGGGGCGTTCCTCTCCTCCTCCAGCGACAGGATATTCAACTCTATGGATGTCACCACGATGATAGGATTCTACGGATATAATATCTACTCACGTGAGCTAGGCGTTACCAAATACCCTATGCCCGATGGCAGCGTGTACGAAAAGAAACGCCGCACAGCGTTCTACCTCGGCGTGGGTGCCGCCTCAGAGCCGATCGTATTCGGCGGATACTTCCTGCCAGTCTTCTCCTACGTGTACGAGGGGGAGTGGTATACACTCAACCTAGGCTTGCCAATCACCGCAATCGCCTTCTACCCCAGCCATAAACACCTGATCACATTCAAAGCAGGATTCCAGGGGAACGGCGAGCTGTCGTACGAATACAAGATCACGCCAAGAAATATTATACGGTTCGACTATGTAGCGATGGCAGACGACTACCGCCTATCAGACGAGACCGAAGCCTCGTACGGCGGCGCACGCACACAGATTACATACCTGCAGGAGTGGTACCGCCTCACATATACACACAAAATTAGCGCATTCGAGATAAGCGGCTCCTTCGGATATATGCCGCTTGGGTACTACTTCAAGGGGAAATACTTCCATAGAGCACCCTCAAGAGAGATCGAGGCGACTACCGAGCTTGGCATATCGATTAGAGGGACATTTTAGTTATCGCAGCTACATATATATTAACAGCGGTGCGTAGCGAATCTAGATATACATACTCGTCGATCTGATGCGCCATCTCCTCCTCATTAGGGAACGCCATACCGAATGAGACAGAGTTCGGCATCTCTCGACAGTATGTGCCTCCGCCAGTGCTGACAGCATGCCCCTTTTCGCCTGTCACCTCTTCGTACGCCGATATTAGCGTCTGCACAAATGGGGTATCGGCTGGCACAT
>JAITWF010000061.1 GCA_031285415.1 Deferribacteraceae bacterium | reverse complement strand
CCGATCCAGCTCTTGCCGATCATCCGTCATCGGGAAGTACGACGGTAGCGTCCGCCCTTTATCCACATATGGGCGAATAATCCCCTCTGCAACGCTTCTGCCCCCAGCGTCACTCTCTGGCACGTAGATTATATCGGCACGTTTCAGTATATTCACAGCCTTTACCGTTACAAGCTCTGGATCGCCTGGCCCTACGCCAAGGATAAAGATCTCACCCATTGAGTACTCTCCCTATTACAAATAGTGACGGCGTAGCAAAACCGTCTACAGCGTTAAACTCCCCAACGGTGGATACAGTATACCGCTCCTCTGTACTTCCCACAGATTCAGCCGCAAGTATCGGCGTATCCATTGATAATCCGTTATCGATCAACGCCTGCACAATAGCGGCTATATTTTTAACACCCATATAGATGACGAGTGTAAGCTTACTTTTAGCGATATGCGCCCAATCGTAGGCTGGCAGCAAGCCCTCTTTGCTATGCCCAGTGATAAAGATCACGCCAGAGGCATGCTCCCTATCGGTCAGGGCGGACTCTACCTTAGCCATAGCGGTCGAGGCTGTCGTAACGCCTGGCACTATCTCGATCTCTGCACCCACAGTGCGAGCAGCGGCGATCTCCTCTGCCACACGTGAAAATAGCAGGCTATCGCCCCCCTTTAGGCGGACAACTGTTTTCCCCTCTTGCAAATTCGCCACCAAGATAGCGTTGATCTCCTCTTGAGAGACGCTATGTCGATACGGCACCTTGCCAACTAGCACCTTTTCAGCTGCTACCCCCTGCAAAAGAGCCTCATCCGCAAGTCGATCGTATAAGATTAGATCAGCTGTTTGAAGCCTATTCAATCCTCTCACAGTGATCAGGTCGGCACACTGCCCACCCCCTACTGCAATATATCTACCATATTTCATCGATACACCTATTAAACATAAATGAAGAGAACCCACCGTAGGCAGCGTTCTTCATAAATCCATCCTTATAAACTTCACCGCTACTCAATCGAGTGGCCTCTCCAAAATAGCTCTCATTCACATTTATAAGCTCCGCATAGCTATAGATATGCCCCTTTCCAAGAGTCGTCTGCACATATCCGAGTCTGCGGCGGCTACTACTGACACTATCAGCCTCAAAGATCCCAAGCGTTGGATAGCTGTCGATAGAGCGTGTCATATATAGGAAACCGCCCCCCTCGCCAAAGACCTTTCTTCCTGCTCTATAGTGCGCCAAGATCGACTCCTTTGTCTGCGTTGCCTTCGATAACCTATCTAGGTGTAGCTCTGGGTATCCGCCGCCTAGATAGATAAGATCTGCCCCCTCAACGGTCTCATTGCGCAGTGGAGAGAACCGCTTTATCGTATAGCCGTTCGCCTCTAATAGGTCGAACGTTGATTGATAGTAGAAGCAGAACGCCTCATCGTACGCTATATAAACCACCGGACTATCCACGTCATTGCGGACTTGATCCGCAATCCAAAAATTATCAATAGAGAGGGCGGATAATCTATCAATATCCACATACCTTTTAACTACACCACCTGCGTACTCAAAGAACGCCTCGTCGGGGGTAATTAAGCCTGTCTTACGAGATGGTACCGCTAGATCATCTAGCGTTGGCACTGCTCCCAATATATCAATATCTGTATGAGCCTTTACTGCGCTCTTTAAGATCTCCTCATGGCGCACACTACTCACCCTATTAAGGATAACCCCTGCGATCTTCACATCCTTTGCGACTGATTGCACGCCCAACACCTGCGCCGCAACAGTTGCCGCCATCCCCTGTGCATTCAGTATCAGCACCACAGGAAGCTGCAAGATCTTCGCTATATGGTAGCTACTCCCCTCAAAGGTGACAGGATCTAATCCATCGAAAAATCCCATTACCCCCTCGACGATCGCCCTATCGCCACTACGAGAAAAAATCTCCCTTAACCCATCATCGCCTGAGAGGACAGAATCCAGATTGTATGCAGGAGTTCTTGCAGCGTGGGATAGAAGGAGCGGATCAACGTAATCGGGTCCACATTTAAAGGGTACTATGGGCGCACGCTCTGACAAGGCTCTTACGATACCAGAGCTTAATACCGTTTTGCCAGAGTTTGACGAGAGCGCAGAGAGCATGAATCCGTACATGGGTGTGAGGGTAGTATAATATAAGCACGAAGTCAATTACGTTGTAGCATGATTTTAATGACAAAAACAAGTAGTTGACTTTTTTTTTTGTGAACGTGCTATGGTACAAAATGCTATAGCAAGGTAATTAAGTTGAATGATCACCAACTTAGATGATATTTTTTTATATCATGTTGTTTCATGTTTTTATTTGGAGATTCACAATGAAGAAGTTTTTTATCCTTGTTTGTATGAGTATCTTAGCCTTAACAGCTACAGTAGCATTTGCAGAAACAACGTTCACTCAAGCCGACAATGGCTTGCCAAATTTGAGCAGTGCGTCCAATCAAAACCTACGAGGTCTCATCTTTCAAACACCAGATGGTCAGATAGCAGAATTTGGCATTGGTGGAGAGATTAAGTTAGTGGCAACAAGAGCCTACACACCAAACCCTGCTGCAGGTGATCAAGCAAGCTCTGATGGCAAGAGTGGAGGTGCGCCCCTTTCAGCAATAATCGCTCGCCCTGTATCAACTACTTATTGTAGCAACGAAGCACGAGGATATGGTCTAGATGAAGGTGTTTTGATGTATTCGACTCCGAAGTATCAGGATCATGTCGAGACAGACTCAATACTAAAAAATTATCTATGGAAAACAGTTAACGGCGTTGGCAGCAATACGCTATACGTGCCAACTTCTGCAGCTCCAGACAATTCAACTCCTCAATTTTTTGAATTGCTACAATTTCACAGCCATAATCCAACAAATATCACCTTAGATATACTAGGTACCACTAGAGATGACGGCAGTACAATCTTTCGTATGCCACTATATGTAGCCGAGATAGTTGGCTGTTATGAAATAACTGACGGCACACAACAGAAACGCATATATCGATACTACTGGCTATCGTATTTCGTTACAGACATGTACAAGGATGTAATGTTTAAAAGTAATAATACTTACAGTGGATTAGGAACAACAAATTCAGTAAGAACTCTGTTTTATAGCGGCACATACACCCCATCATATTGGACAAATTACTGGCAGTAGTAGTACAACGCTCTGCCCCTAAAGGGGCAGAGACCTAAAACTTAAGGTCGGAATTGAACCTAAATGAATCAGCTATCCTTATTCTCTCCTCATCTGTTGCAGGCGTCATATCCATAGTGTACCATCTTTCTGTCTCTGGCGTAACAATCTCAAGTTTGAAAAGTTTGTAATTGTATGCCCCCGTTTCACCCTGACCGACCGGTTTACAAACTGTTGCCTCTGCATATCCAGAAAACTCGCCATATTCGGGTGGGTATGCCTTTTGAAACTCATCCTCACTAAGCCATTTATCTGAATCTAGCGGTAGATACTCGTTTCCACGACCATTTCCAATAGGACGAACCCCTCGATGAGTAACGCCATACCTATCATCTTGTTGGAATATATAATTAAATGATGATAGCCGTGCGACTACTGAGAGAGGTGCCTTATTGTCCATAAAATTAGTAACTGCCTGTCGATCCTCCTCTAGCAGTTTATTAACATGTGCTAGAACCTCTTCATAGCTCTTCCCTGCTAACTTCTCATCACGCCAGCCGCTATATACCCCATCATACTCCATATTAGCAGTTATAAAGAGATCAGCCTTCTCTGGGGATTGCTCTAGCAGTCGAGTATATTGGACTTTAGTGAACGGTTTATCGCTAAGAAACTTATCGATCTTTATAGCTCGTTGAGCCTCTGCCGATATTTCAACTCTATCAACTTTGGATGATGCAGAAACAGGAGCAGTTGCCCTCTGTTGAGCTTTGTAAATGCCGCTATACGTTATGCTCAATGTGGGATTGATTACCATGCTTACCTCCTGCATAGGCAAAAATTTCCTAACAGTGATATAACAAGCAAGAAATATGCCATGATGACATTTAGTAAATTCAATAGTGAATCTATATTTAATTATCTATTTAATTGTTGACAATTCAGGAATGTTATCTAAACTACGTGATTGTACCGATATAATCAAGGGACTAAGGGGCATACCGATGAGAATATTTTTTATCCTTGCTTTTTTGCTTTGCGCAGCTGGAGTTTATGCCCAGCAGATGCCGATAGATACCAATATAGACTACTCCCATCGAGGCTACAAAGAGGGTGAAGCGCCTGCCAGCTCCATTCAAAAAGGTACCCCCTCTGAAATAAGCACAACAAAAGCCTCTGCCGACGAGATATATAACGTAGATAACACCGATAATGAGTTTGTAGATATAGTCGTTACACCGGCACGAGTTATAGATCATAAGCTACTGCTCACCGCAGAGCTTGGCTATCTATACACTGAAAACTTCGACTACGGATACGATTTTGATATGCCTGTGAGCGGTATGGTGGGGCTGACGCTCCTCAACCATGTAAATAAATATTTCGGCTTCGGCGGCGGACTGTTCTATCACGGCGCACTATCGCACCACCTTCGTGATATAGTCAACAACGGCGACGATATACAGCTGAACTACTCCACTATCTCCCCTACAATACTTGGTACCGTAAGATATCCTATCGGCAAATACTTCGAGCCGTATATAACCGTCGGTTTGTCTTATAATATAAATGCGCTAGAGTATGATTACGAGTACGATGGTCAGACAGAGACAAAGAGCACCAACGGCAAAACTATCGGCTATTCAGGCGCAATCGGCTTTCGAGTATACCCTACCACAAACCTATTCATAGGTGTTGTGGGTAAATATCTCCACAACTCGCAAACGGTCTCTGGCTACGGCAATATCGATATGGGTGGGCAAGCACTACTTTTAACTATTGGTTATGCCCTCTAAACCCCTCTCCCGACACTGTGTGCCACCCTCCCCCAAAGGGGGAGGGGATATACCCCTACACTCTTTTTATACAAATATTCGCTGCATAGGCGATCGATAGAATAGCTACTATCACCGCTCCAGGTGTCAGGTTTAGCCATACCGCCACGCCTAACCCCCCAAAGATCGATAGAGCCGCTATAATAAACGATAGCTTTATCATCCCTGACATCTTCTTCGTGTGGCTCTCCGCTATAGAGGCAGGGATCGATAGAAGTGCCATCACTAGTATTAGCCCAGCTACCTTCATCAGTAGCACCACCGATATACACAAGAATACCAGCATTAATATATTAACAGTCGCTACAGGGATCCCAAGCGTTGCGGCGTAATCTCCATCCGACGTACAGGCGAGTAGCACCCTATAGAACTTTATCATCAGCCCCACCGATAACGCCGCCATAACCCCAAGAAATATAAGATCTTGCGTCGATACCAGTAGAATATTGCCGAATAGATACGATAAAAAGTCCGCCGTATAGCCTGGAGTGATATCCGCAAGCAAGATCCCTGCCGCCATGCCAGCTGCCCACAGTGCACTCACGAGGGCGTCTGCACGCCTCTCATCCCTCTGCCTGACGACGCCGAGTAGCACCCCCATAAGAGCCGCTATCCCCATAGCTCCGTAGATCGGTGGAAATCCTGCCCACAGCGCCACGCCGATACCGCCGTAACTCGCATGCGCCACTCCACCTGTGATATATGCGGAGCGGTTTACCACCACCACAGTGCCAGCTAC
>JAITWF010000002.1 GCA_031285415.1 Deferribacteraceae bacterium | reverse complement strand
AAAATTGGCAGCACCGATTATAACGACTCCTTCGCTAATCTTACCCTTGAAGCTGGAGTGAATGTGTTTATTAAAGAGCCACTATTCGCCGGATTAAGGTATAAGTACTATCTACCGCTATCCAGCGAATATGACTATCTCAGTCGGATCGAGGGCTATCTTGGACTTGCCTTTGAGTAGATAGGCTACTCTGTATACTCAATCAATATGTCATCGAGGGTGAGATAGTATTTGTAGTGCCAGCCATAAATATGTAAGCCATCCTGCTTCTGCCATACGAGATCGTTTACTCCAGATGCAAGCTGGTACTCCCTCTTTGACCAGTCCAGATCGCTCGCCCACTGGTCTTTCATGGTACCATTAACTGAGAAAACTGCATTGGCAGCAGGGTCGCCGTTCTTATTGGCAACCCAAAATGAGATCTTGGCCGGTTTAGTGAGATTTACTCGCAGATGTAGTTCTGCACTATTGGTTGAACCTATTGCAATCGACTTGCTCCCATTTTTAGGCGTATGATATATATGATAATTTTCATTTGAGGGGAAAGATGTGTAATACCCTGCAAAGGGTAGCCGTTCAAAATACTCTTTAAGCTCCCCCTCTGCGTCATCAAAGAATACAATTTTATTCTCATCTCCTTGCTCGCCCTCCTCTGGTGGGGCTATAAGATCTGTGGTATTGATAGGGGTGAATATTGATCTATTATTAAAATCTCCAAGCCCGAGCTGACCAACGCCATTTGCCCCACTGCCATATAGTTTGCCGCTGTCAGTTAGGAGATAGCTTTGATAATATCCACCAAATAGCGATCCCCTCTCTTCGCTTGGAAGTATATAGGCGAGCGAGAAGGTAGTTTTATTGTCGGTACTCCCTAATCCTAGCTGACCAGACTGATTTAACCCTGCGGTATAGATTCGTCCAGTATTAGTTATAAACATACTATGATCTGCGCCAGCGGCGATCTCTACAACATCTTCTTTTATATGCGTAAATATGATTTTATCATTTTTATCGCCTGTGCCGTGCTGACCATATCTATTGATCCCTGCCACATATAGGTCTCCGTTGTCAGTTAATAGGAGGGTATGGTAGTAGCCTGTTGCAATCTTTGCAATCTTGCCAGACAGGTTCGACATGTCCGCATATGTAAACAGATTCCGATCTATCTTATCGCCTAAGCCTAGTTGACCGTTCGCATTTCGTCCTGTGACGTAAAGCTGTCCACTATCAGTCAGGATTAGGGCATGAAAGGCACCTGTGTGGATCTTTGAGGCCTTGCCGTCTAAATCGATAGGCATAAAAATATTTCGATTTTTTTCATTCCCCTCTTCATTGCTGCTTCCATCCCCTATTGCCGTTCCATTGTCTCCTAACCCTAGCTGGCCACGCCTATTGCGTCCTGTGCTATAGAGTAGCCCACTATCAGTTAAAAGCATTGTGTAGTCATCACCTGCGGCAACATCAACAATCTTGCCAGACACATGCTCGGTATTCACAAGCGTAAATTTATTCCTATCTACTTCGTCTCCTAACCCTAGCTGACCAAACAGATTAAACCCTGTGGCGTAAAGTTTGCCGCTATCGGTTAATAGCAGGGCAAAGGCATCGCCTGCTGTTATTTTTGCAATTTTATCTTGTAGATGATCTGTGTTTACAAGGGAAAATCTATCCCTTTTTGTATTATTCCCTAATCCTAGCTGACCGTATAGATTTCGCCCTGTAGCGTATAGCTTGCTGCCATCAGTCAGGAGAAAGGCGGTATTGACTCCATTGTAGAATCTTATCGCCAAAGAGCGTGGTATCTCAACCCATTTCGCATATAGGGATCTTGCAGTGATCACGCTATCTAGATCGAGCTTGCTACCTGCGAAGTCTTGCGAAGAGTACCACCCCTCAAAGGCGTGCGTGCTATTGTCTGAAAGTGCCAATACCCCTGCCTGTGTATACGTTTGTTCGACAGTTGCATTGATCGTTTGGGAGGGTGTGCCGTTATTGCTATTTAAAGTAAGTGTAATTACCTCATAATCGGCATGTCCCTCTACTCGAAAGAGAAACTCGGGATAAGTTTGACTATTTGTAGCAACCTTCACAACTGCACTAAAATCTCCCATTGTGGTGGGTGCAAAGCTTAAATCGAAGGTGGCAAACTCGCCAAATGGAATTGGGATCTGTGTGAACGGCTGCTGCGTAATAGCAAAAGATCCGCTATCGTTATTCTCTAACACAACAAGATTATTAAATGTCAGCTCAGCTGTGCCTTCGTTATTTACTGTAAAGGGGATAGTTTTCTTCTGATTTGTCAATACTGTGCCAACGTTGAACTCTCCCCCATGCTTTATGACTGTATCGCCCTGCTGGATTGTTATTTTTGGGGCAATCCACCTGGCATACAGTGTGATATCACTTGTCACGGTATATGGGAAGACGACCCTGATGGTGGATAAGTCATCACTTTCATGCCAACCTGCGAAGGTATAGTTGGGCTTTGAGGGCAGTGGCTCTTGCTCAATAATAGCCACATCACTCTGTGTTGGGATATTGCTGCCGCCATCGCTATTGAAGGTTACATCATATCTGTTCTGCGCCCACTTGGCATAAAGTATAGTGTCTGATCTGATATTATATGGGAATGTCACTCGTGTGCCTGTAAACGCTGAATTATCAAACCAGCCTGCGAATGCATAGCCTACTCTTGTAGTGGTTGGTTCAGAATTTATGACGGTTACGTGCATAGCGTCTACGGGTGAACCATCATTTGTGACGAACTCTACGTTATATCCATCTGCGATATCTGCAATCCATTGAGCATACAGTATAGTATCTTTTACTACAGTATATGGAAATGCCACCCTTATGCCTGAGAATGAAGGATTATCAAACCAACCTGCGAATGCGTAGCCTGATCTTGTACTGATCGGCTCTGAATTTATAATATTTGCATTCATTGACAATACCGGTGAGCCACTATTTGATACAAAAGTTACATTGTAACCATCTTCCACGTCTACAATCCATTTGGCATATAACACCATATCTTTTGCTACGGCATATGGGAATGTAATTCTATTGCCAGTGAGGTCGTAATATTCAAACCAACCTGCAAACTCGCGCCCCTCCCATGTTGGTATAGGTTCTGTTGTGATAGATGATACGTTAGTCCGTGCAGTAATGGCACTGCCCCCTCTGCTATCAAAAAGCACATCGTATATGCCAGGCTTTTCGGGCAATTCGCTCCATTTTGCATAAAGCGTGATATCTCTCGTTACGGTATATGGGAATGTGATTCTGTTGCCAGTTAGATCGTAATATTCATACCAACCTACAAACTCATAACCCTCCCATGTTGGTATAGGTTCTATAGTTATAGAGGTTGTATTGAGTCGTGGTGCAATGTTGCCTCCACCTCTAGTATCAAAAATGACGTCATAATTTTCGGATGGTTCTGGAGTGTTTATAATCCACTTAGCATACAGTGTTGTGTCTGCTATTACCGTATATGGGAATGTCACTCGTGTGCCTGTAAGCGCTGAATTATCAAACCAGCCTGCGAAGGTGTGCCCTGTCCATGTAGAGATAGGTTCACTGCTTATAACGAATATATTGCTCATATCATTAACGTTAGACCCGCTATTTTCAGAGAATATCACAGAATAGCCATCGTTTACAGGTGGTAATGATATCTTTGTCCAGCTCGCATGGAAGATGGTATCTTTTGTCACAACATGCTCGCCATTCAGTAATGTGGTAGTGCCATCCATATACCAGCCATCAAAGGTATACCCCTCTTTGGCTATGCGAGGCAACGTGATAACAGCACCTCTATCAACAGTCTTTCTAAGGTCATCTAGATATTCACCGTTATCATAAAAAGTGACCGTATAGCCATCGTCAGCGCCTCCGCTACCTCCGCCACTGCTACATGCGGATATTGCGGACATAAATGAGCATAATAAGATGACAAGTAGTGCCTTTTTCATGAGAGATTATCTCCTTGATTGCAATAAGTTGAATTCGGCAATACTAACAGATTGTATGTGACAACGCAATATTGATCTTTGTAATAAACTCAATAAACTAGGCTATATAATCACCTCACCACACTGATATCCTTAATAGCCCTATCAGAGTAATATATCGTGCCGTTATCGGAGGTGAGTTTGCTCAAGATCACTCGTGCAGGCATTCTTAATATATAGTTGTCCTCTGTGTTCTCTCGAAAGTTCCATGTGGCGTGGATCGTGTACGGACTATTATCGTTCATCCCCACGTATAGCATGATATGCCCTGGCATCTGGAGAGTTGTTGCGCCAGGGATCGCTTGCGTAATATCGGTTATATCGGTGCCGACTCGTGCCTGCATAGCGGAGTTGCGTGGCATAGTGATCCCGACTGCGCTAAAGATCGAGCCGACAAGTCCAGAACAGTCCTGCTCGCCAAACATCCCACCCCAGCCGTACGGCGCATTCAGCATGCTAAAGGCGAGCGTTAGGAGGTTGCGAGAGGTGTATGGTAGATATCCGATATTCACCTCATTGCTGTTGATATATCCTCTAACGGTCGTCAGCGTGCCGTCATCATCTCGCACAGGGAAGCGGATCGCTGTAACGCCTACAGGTGATTCGATTGTGCGGTCGATTGGGAACCTATTTCCTACAGAGGCACGAGAGATATATTTGGTGAACTCTGCATCGGCGTATATAGATGTTCTATAGTTTGTAATGACGGCGAAATCTGTTAAAAACTCCCACTTTTTTAGCTCATATCTAGAGCAGTAGGCGAGCTGTGTAGGTTTTATCCAGCCGGTAGTGCCATTTGATTGCACGAATAGCCACTTTCTATCGTATGTGCGCCACAGTATCGCTACAGGGGTGCCGATCTCGAGGGAGCTCATCTGTAAACGGTCGAAGAACCCTTCATCCCCCTCTTTTAGGAACATCTCATCTGTGGGAAGCACTCGCAGGTTGAGCCGTTCGGTGATTATGCCAAACGACACGTGCCGCAGCGGCGTATTCATCCCCTCGAAGTTAATCCGCTCTCGTATCGCCTCGAGGTCGCTCTTTGTTATGAGGTCGCCGTTGGCGTAGTAGTGTTTCTGTGAGTATATATAATCGTAGATCTCTGCAATCTTCTGGTGCAGAGTGATACTAGGTATAGATTCTAGATGGTCGGAGACGGTGATAAGTCCCTGTTTCTCAGCTATCGTTTTATTAAATTCGACGATCTCCTCTGCCGTCATAATGACAGAATCGGGGGTATCGGTCTGTGAGATCCAATATCCAGCGGTCTGAATATTGGGGGTGATCTCTGGGGCGATCGGCACGATATGCGAATAAAGCGTCCGCTCCTTGGCAACGTCGATCGTTTGGGAGGAGCAGGACGCTAAAAGTAGAGACAACGTAACGGTACAGATAATTTTTTTCAGCATGCTACTCTTCTTCAAACGAACTCTTTGGCGCGCCGCAGTCGGGGCATAGCCAGTCAGCTGGTAGGTCGTTAAACGCTGTGCCAGCAGCTATTCCTGCCCCGGAGTCGCCCTTTGCTGGATCGTAAACATACCCACAGATTGCGCATACATACTTCTTCATAATTGTACTCCTTGAAAAACTATTTATATTGCGTATCGCTGCGTTATTTTTCAAAACTAAATCCTCATGTACGTCTCATGTACACTCCGGTTTAGTTTTGAAAAGCCGCCTTGCGCTACATCAATCTAAATAGTTTTTTATATATTTACTAACTCGTACTTACTATTTCCCATCTTCATCTCACTCATATACGTCAGCTGTCTCAGCCCACTGCGAGATTCGATCCGCTCAACGAGGTCGTGCTTCTCCCTCTCTGGCAGTGAGTATACCATATCGATCGAAGCTTGGTCTATCGCTAATATATCGGTGGAGGCGAGTATTCCGATATTTGGAGTAGTCGGCTTTGCCGCCCCTGTGCCAGCGCAGTCGCAGTCGACAGACATATTGCGTAGCACATTAATATATACGATATTTGCGCCGAAGTGGTTTGTGATAGCAAGTCCACCCTCCACCATACGCTCCATAAAGTTGCTGCCGCCAGCCCACTGATTATCGCCCTCTTTGTGGATCTGCGCCTTCCCCTTCTTGCCAGAGGCGCAGCCGATCGATATATTCTTGAGGGAGCCGCCGAAGCCGCCCATTGTATGCCCCTTAAAGTGTGTTAAGACTAGCATGGAGTCGTAGTTGACTATATTTTTACCAACGGCGACCTCTTTCAGCCATTTACCACCAGGGATCGGCAGGTTTATATCGCCCTCTGCGTCCATAATGTCGACTGGGCAGAACGTCCACCCATTTTCGATTAACGTCTTTCTATGCCCTGCCGTGTTCTGCCTAGGGCTACCGTATAGGACGTTGCACTCGACGATAGTGCTATTAGGTACTACCTTGATAAACTCCTTCACCATTGTTGTTGGGATGATGTTAGGGGCTTTCGGCTCGCCAGTATGCACCTTGACGGCGATCTTGCCCGTCATATTTTTGTTTATGCGAGTGTATAGCTTTTTAAGCCCCTCTGCGCTTATATCTTTTGTGAAGAATACCGTTGATTTGGCTTGTTCCTCTTTGGCATAGCCGAAGTCGCCGATGGTGAGCATTCCTGCCGCCACTGCGCCCGATTTAAGAAGGTCTCGTCTGGTTAATTTTTTATCCATAGCACTCCTCCCACCCTAATCTATGATAACTTTCTGTGTCTGTCAAATAGATAGTTGCATTAGCCCGATTCGCAGGAGGACGATTCCGAATATTATAACTAGCGTGCCGATGATCCTCATCTTGCCGTACCCTTCGTGGAAGAAGAAGACCCCCATAAGGACGCCGAAAAGCCCACTCGCCTGCCGCATAGCGACGCCGTACGAGATTGGCATATGCATGATACCGAATCGGTATGTAAGCGTTGATAGTACGATAACTACCCCAGCGATCCAGACCCACTTCCACTCGCCCTTTGTGCGTGGCTCGACTGGACGCTGAACGGCGTACTGAATGGCAAAGAATACCGTCATCGCTGCATTCATCACGAATGAGTACATCACAGGGTTGCCAGTATTAACGCCTAACTTATCGAACAACGCTCCGAACGAGTAGGTGAACGCCGCAAGAAGTGCCGCAACCACACCTGCTTGTAGTTTTGTTTTGCTTAGCGAGGTGCCGTTCATGACAAGGCAACCTGCGACGGTGATCAGTATCCCCACTACGCCAAGAAGGGAGATTCGCTCCCCAAGGAAGATCGCCGCCCATATAGTAACGAAGATCGGGCTTGATGTGGTGATCGGATAGACCTGCGACACGTCGGCGAGCTGATACGCCTTTGCGACGAATAGATGGTATAGTGCGAAGAAGAAGCCGCCGATTACGGCAAAGAGTACTACACTCCTGTCTACATGCAGGCTCTCTGGGTATAGAACGACCATCACCGCCCCCATTATCACCATCGAGGCGGCGTGCATCATCAGATTAAATCTAAATTTATCGGGAGCCTTCTTTAATAGAACGTTCCATAGGGCGTGAAAAAGTGCGCTTGTGAGAACTAATAAGAATCCTAACATGTTATCACTTCATTAACGACGATATCGCTACAAACGAGTAGCCTAGCTTCTGTAGCTCTGGCACGATCTCCTGTAGCACAAGGATCGTATCGGGGCGGAGGTGTCCGATTGCGATCACCCCTCCTTGTGTATTTGCAAGCTCTGCCGCCTCGTAAAGCTTTGAGGCGATATAGGCGTGGTCGTTTTCATTATCGAGGAACTTCTTATTTATGCCGCACCGAAATCCCTGCTCCACGCATATGTCGTATGCGACGGTATTCGGGCTAGTGTTTGAATCGACGAACGATGTGGTATATGGGCGCAGGCTATTCATGATCTGCTTCATCTTATCGGCATTTTCGGTAACGGCACTGCCCATATGGTTGTTAGTGCCGTCGATCTTGCCGAGATTCTCTACATTTTGCGCTACAATCTGCTGTATCAGCGACTCTGGCATATTCAGGAGGACTGCCCCAGCCCCAGGATCGGCTATCGGATAGTTTAGCGGCTCCATCGGAAAGTGTAGGAATACCGTCTTCTGCTTCGCACGTATCAGATCTGCCGTCTGCTTTGAGTACGGAAGGTGCGGAAGAACGGCGAGCGCAACAGGCACTTTAATATTCAGTAGCGTTTCGGCTAGCTCTAGATTCATCCCTGCATCGTCTATCAGGAGGGCGATCTTGCCAGAGCCACGAGCAGGCGGCGTTACGCCGAACGGATATTTTACTATCTCAACTGGCGGAGCGATCGTGATAGCCGTTATCGTAATCTCCGCCCTCCAATCGGCGGTAGTAGTGATAAAGATATTTGATCCCTCTGAATATAGACGTGGCAGGCGGTTTCGCTCCAGAAGGTAGATTAGCTCGTTCATAACGCTATTAGATTTATCAGCTGGAATAGAGATCTCAAGCATATGAATATTAGGCGTACTGCCTGTATAGTTATACGTCTCTGATATCGATTCGCTTGCAATATTCTGCTCAAATAGCATTAATTTAAGCTGTTTTAGGAATTCATTATAGGTAATAGTCACAACTGGCGCAGAGGGAGGGGTATTGTTATCGGTATCGACTACCTCTGTAGGTGTTGTGGTATATGTTGGTAAGATAGGCGTAGCGGTATTGCTGTGAATGATCAGCGCAACGGATGTCGCCACCAATACCACAAGAGCTGCCGCTAGCACCGCAATCACCGTCACGGAGCTACCCTTGATCTTGTTAACGATCTTAGCTTTCAGCCCATCTTTTACAATGGGCTTGGCTACCTCTTCTTCCTCTTGATCGAACTCTTCGTTATTTTTCATCGTTGCTGTATAAACTCAACCCTTTTATCATCTGTATCGCCGATTGTAGCTGTAGATCGGTCTCGTTATCTTGTGGTACTACCGTGTGCGGAGCTTTGCTTTCGCTCTTCTTCTCATCCTCGCCAACTAGGTGCCCAGCCAGATCCTTCTCCTTTACCATATATGAAGGCATTTCGGAGTATACGATCTTCCCCTGTGGCACTACGATATCTGGCACGATCCCTACCCCTTGGATAGAGCGCCCTTTTGGGGTGTAGTATCTTGCGGTCGTTAGTTTCATCGCACCGCCGTTGCGCAGGTCTACGAGAGTTTGCACGCTAGCTTTGCCGAATGTATTTGTACCAACTACCACGCCTCTTTCATGATCTTGCATAGCTCCTGCAACGATCTCGGAGGCGGAGGCACTCCCCTCGTTCACTAATATTATGAGGGGCTGTTTCGTGTTGCGGTATGAGAACGATTTTGTGTTGAGTGTTGTTCCCTTCTCGTCACGATCCTTTGTGGAGACAACTGGCACATTTGTAGGTAGAAATAGGCTTGATACGTTGATCGCCTCTGATAGTGAGCCGCCAGGGTTTGAGCGAAGGTCTAGAATATATCCAGTTGCCCCCTGCTTCTCTAGGGCTTGCATAGCGTTGCGAACCTCTTCGCCACTCTTCTCTTGGAACGATGTCAGGCGGATTAGTCCGATATTTTCCTGTATAATGCTATGTTTAACAGATTTAATCTTTATGATATCACGCACGATGGTAAATACTAGCGGCTTCGACTCCCCCTTTCGTAGAATAGTCAGGGTAACTGAGGTGCCAGGCTTGCCACGCATAAGCTTGACCGCCTCATCGGTGTTCATTCCCGATGTAGAGGTATTGTCGATCATATAGACCATATCGTTTGACTTTAATCCAGCCTTATATGCAGGGGTATCCTCGATAGGGGCGATGATTGTGATAGCGTTGTCTACAGAGCTAACGGTCATCCCTAATCCACCGAATTCGCCAGCCATATCGACCATAAACGATTTATACTGATCGGGGGTGAAGTATGCCGAGTGTGGGTCGAGCGATTGCAACATCCCCTTAATGGCACCCTCTATCAGCTCGCCATCGGTAACGTTCTCGACGTAGTTATTTTGAATAATACTTAGGGCTTGAGAGAAGTTCTCAAGCTCGTTGAATCTATCATCTGGCTTCGCCGCATGGACGATAGATGAATCTTGTATCTGTGAAATACCTACGAATAGCGCAAAGGCTATTAGTACGATTGCTGCTACTGAAAATAACTT
>JAITWF010000157.1 GCA_031285415.1 Deferribacteraceae bacterium | reverse complement strand
GAAGGTGGAAAGGGGAAACCAAGGTTCGCCCCTTCCAGTGATTATAAAAAACTAATCCCCTATGCAGTGGGGTAAACTACATAGGGGAATTAGCTTTTTCTTAGGAGGTTATGCAATGAAACAAAAGAGCTTCACGTCATAAATTTATGTTGAGTTACTAGTTTGTCAATCCTTTTCGTATCGCCTTCTTGCGGAGTTTATCCAACGCTCTGGACTCCAGCTGTCTGACCCTCTCTCGGCTAACGCCAAATCGTTTGCCGACCTCGTCTAGGGTAAGTGCTTCGTCATCATCCAGCCCAAACCGCAGACTTATAATATCTATCTCTCGTGGATCCAGCTCGGCAACAAGTTCGGTGAGTACACTCTTTAAGTTATCCTTTATTAGAGTTTCTTCAATGCTTTCTTTTCCAGAATCAAGAAAATCTAAAAAAGTTCTATCTTCGCCATCTTTCAGCGGTGATTCAAGCGACAGCGACTGCTTTGACACTCGCACAATGTCTATTACATCTTCGCTCTTCATATTGAGATAGCTGGCAAGCTCCTCGGTAGAGGGTTCATGCCCATACTCGTGGTTTAGCTTCTCTTTCGCAGCGTTAATCTTGAAGAGGTTTCCAGCCTGCTTTATCGGTAGCCTCACTGTGCCAGACTGCTCTGCAATTCCCTGCACGATATACTGCCGTATCCACCAAACTGCATACGATATGAACTTCACGCCTCTGGTAGGGTCGTACCGTTTTGCTGCCTCTAGAAGTCCTAAGTTGCCCTGGTTAATGATATCTGATAGCGGCAATCCAGAGTTTCTAAACTTATATGCTACAGTTATCACAAATTTCAGGTTAGCGGATACAAGCTGATCAAATGCCTCTTGGTCGCCGCTTGCTATCCTACGTCCCAGCTCCTGCTCCTCCTGCTTTGTGAGGGGGGTGGTGTTTGCGATCCTCTTCATATAGTACGATAGGGAGGATTCGCTAACGATCACTGGTTCATATATAATCTCTTCTTCTGTATCTTCTAGTTCAAGAGAGTCAAACTCCTCTCTGTCGATCTCCATCGGTGGTATAAAAGCCACTTCGTTTTCTTGGGATAGTACGTTCTCTTTCATACAGCACCCCTTTATGTAATAGTAGACAGACTGCAATCAGAATAGTTCAAAATAATTTTTACCCTTGTCAGTACCGCAATAATATGTATAATATCGGGCTAGGAGATAGGTAATGGAAAATAAGAAGTGGGATTTAAAATGGATGGCGTGGGAGCTTACCTCTCAATGCAATATGAACTGTGTACACTGTAGGTCATCATCGGAGATAACCTCTCCAGTGGGTAAATTTACGTTAGAGAAGGCGTCTAAGCTGATGGATGATATTGTGGAGTTCGCCTCCCCAGTTATCGTATTATCGGGTGGCGAGCCGCTTCTGCGCAAAGATTTCTTTGATATCGCTAAGATGGGTACTGCTAAAGGGTTCCGTATGGCTATGGCGACGAACGGCCTATTAGTTAACGATAAAGTATGCGAAAATATACTAGAATCTGGTATCCGTATGGTCTCGTTGAGCCTCGATGGGCATACAAAGGAGCTACACGACGATTTCAGAGGGCAAAAAGGCGCATTCGAGGCAGTGATGAACGCCGCTGAAAAGTTTAATAAACATGGCATAAAGTTTATTATAAACTCCTCATTCACCAAGCGCAATCAGCCATATATAATGGATACGTTCCGTCTCGCTAAAAAGATCGGTGCACACGCATGGTATATGTTCCTCATCGTGCCGACTGGCAGGGGCGAGGATATAATGAAGGAGCTAGTGTCGAAGGAGGATTACGAAGAGATCCTCAAGTGGCACTACGAGATGGAGCGAAACGAGGAGGAGATCCTTGTGCGTCCAACCTGTGCGCCGCAATATTACAGAGTATGGCACAGCCAGTCAAAGGAGGAGGGGAAGTCTACCGAAAGACGCTCTCTCACCTTCGGTACAGGCGGCGGCAAGGGCTGTATCGCAGCACAATCGATCTGCTTTGTAAACTCTGATGGCGATGTACTGCCATGTTCCTACTTTCCACTTAGTGCTGGAAATGTGTTTGAACAGCCACTTAAAGAGATATGGGATAGCTCAAAACTCTTTCAAGATCTACGAGATTTCAAATCGTACGATGGGAAGTGCGGCAAATGTAGATATTTAGGGGTATGTGGCGGCTGTAGAGCTAGATCGTACGCTGTGACTGGGGATTATATGGCGGAGGAGCCATACTGCGACTACGTACCAGAGAACTATAAATAAAAGTCCTTATATTAGCGCACCGCTGCGTTATTTTTTAAAACTAAATCCTCATGTACCGGTAAGTACACTGCGGTTTAGTTTTAAAAAGCCGCCTTGCGTTGCATCTAATCTAAGCACTTTCTACTGGAGGACAACACTATGAGTGAGCTTCAACAACGAATCCGTGACAAAAGTTTGCTTTCCAAGATAACAACACCAGATAAGTTGGTGCCACTCTTTGCGGAGACCACCACACGCACGCTGAATATCGGCTGGTCGGGGTTCACCCCTGTGGGCTATCCGAAGATTATGCCTGTAGCGATCGCCGATTACGTCGAGCAGAACGGCTTGCAGGGGAAGTGGAAGTTTAATCTATTCATCGGTGCCTCCGTGGGTGCAGAGTGCGAAGATCGTTGGGCGTCTCTAAAGATGATCGATAAACGCTGGCCGTATCAGACTGGCAAGAATATCAGCAAGGGGATCAACTCGGGCGAGATCCGTATGGGGGATAAACACCTATCGGTATTCGCTCAAGACCTTCTCTACGGCTTCTATACGAAGGAGAATAACGGTCGCCTCGACTATGCCTTTATCGAAGCCTCCGCAATTACAGAGGATGGGCATATCGTGCTTGCAGGCTCTGTGGGTGCGTCGCCAGAGATAATTGCCATAGCAGACAAGATAATTGTGGAGATCAACACCGCTCTACCATCGTTTGAGGGGATGCACGATATATTAGTGGCTGACATGCCACCGCACAAGAGGATTATCCCTATCACAAGGGCAGATGAAAGGGTGGGTACTACATATGTGCCGACCGATAAATCGAAGATTATCGCTATTATCGAATCTGACAAGAAGGACACTGGCAGAGCTTTAAGGGGTACAGATGATGTATCGCAGGCTATCGCTGATCATATAGTGGAGTTCTTCGCAAGTGAAGTGAGGGCTGGCAGACTTCCAAAGAATCTGCTACCGTTGCAATCGGGCGTTGGCTCTATCGCAAACGCTGTAGTAGGTGGATTAACAACATCGCCATTTGACGATCTAACAGTATATACAGAGGTATTGCAGGATACCTTCCTGCCATTTTTAGACTCTGGCAAGTGCAAGGCGATCAGCTGTTCGTCGCTCTCTCTATCGGAGGAGGGATTTGAACAGTGGTGGAGTAAGTACAATTTCTATAAAGAGCGTGTAATCCTGCGTCCACAGCAGATCTCAAACCATCCAGAGGTAGTGCGTCGCCTTGGCGTTATCGCTATGAACACCCCTGTGGAGTTTGATATGTATGCCCACGCCAACTCAACGTTGGTGGGTGGTACGAATATGTTGAATGGGATCGGTGGGTCGGGCGATTTTCTGCGCAATGGCTACCTATCTATAATGCACTCTCCGTCGGCAAGACCTAGCAAGACCGATGAGTTTGGTATATCGTGTGTGGTACCGAAGGTAACTCACGTCGACCATACCGAGCATGACCTTGATGTACTTGTAACAGAGCAGGGGCTTGCGGATCTACGAGGGCTTGCTCCAAAAGAGAGAGCTAGAGAGATTATCAATAAGTGCGCTCACCCAGAGTATAGAGGGTATCTGATGGAGTACCTCGAGCGTGCGGAGAAGATGACAGGGATGGCGCACGAGCCGCATATCCTCTCAGAGGTCTACAAGATGCACATTAGCCTTGCAGAGAAGGGCACAATGAGATTTTGGAAATGATAAAAAGATTACTGCCTATAGTAGAGAGTGCTGGCGAACGGTTTAAAGAGTATTACAACAGCCGTGATATAGAGGTGACTCATAAAGGTGAGATCGACCTCGTAACACAGTACGATATCGCTATAGAGAAGCTTTTAACAGCAGAGCTTGCTAAAGCCTTCCCAGATTTTACAATTATAGGGGAGGAGAGCTCCCCTAAAGATACAATTATACTGCCTGGCAAGGTGATCTATATCGATCCGATCGATGGCACAACGAGCTTCGTCCACAGATTTCCGTTCACCGCAATATCGGTGGGGGTGTTTGTGGATGAAAAGCCGTACTGCGCCGTAGTTTGCAGCCCGATCTTGGGTGAAACATACTATGCGCAGAGGGGCGAGGGTGCCTTTATGAACGGCGAGCGGATCGCTGTATCAAAGGCGGAGAGATCAGTTGACGCACTCTTTGCTACAGGGTTCCCCTACGATAGGGAGTTTCGTGGCGAGGCTCTAAAGATCTTTGGGCGAATGCTTGCGATCTCGCAGGGAATACGCCGCACAGGCTCGGCAGCGATGGATCTATGCTATGTCGCACGTGGTAGCTTTGATATGTACTACGAATCACAGCTTCGGGCGTGGGATATGGCAGCAGGGATACTGATCGTGGAGGAGGCAGGGGGCAAAGTTAGCGATATTGATGGCAATTCGCACGATTTAAGCACACGCCTCTTACTTGCTACGAACGGTATCCTACACAACGAATATTTAAGAGAGATTAGATCTGTAAACATATGAAAGCCATTGTAGTTCTTAGCGGAGGCATGGATAGCTCCGTCACTGTAGCGATAGCCTTAGAGCAAGGGTACGACGTTGCGCTGTTGCATTTAAATTACGGACAGCGCACCGAGGCCAAAGAGCTATCAGCATTCCATAGTATCGCCGATCATTATAATCTAGACAAACGCCTAGTGGTGGATATATCTTATCTAAAGGAGATAGGCGGCTCGTCGCTTGTCGATTCCACTATGCCGATAGAGGCGGATGGCGTTGATAAATCAGTGCTTCCATCCACTTATGTGCCGTTTCGCAACGCTAATATCTTGTGTATCGCCACAAGTTGGGCGGAGGTGATCGGAGCTAGCAAGATCTTTATCGGCGCAGTGGAGGGGGATTCCAGCGGATATCCAGACTGCACAGAGATATTTTACAAAAAATTTAACGATTTATTAGATGTAGCTCTATCGAAAGAGTGTAAAGTAACGGTGGAAACGCCATTGATAGCTATGACAAAATCGGAGATCGTTGCAAAAGGTCTTGAACTTCATGTGCCTTTTGAATTAACATGGAGTTGCTACCAATCTGAAACAGCCGCCTGTGGCGTTTGCGATAGCTGTAGATTGCGATTAAAAGGATTTAAAGAGTTAGGGTTGAAAGACCCGATAGAATATACTACTCATTGACATGGTAATACAATAGATATACATTGTGTTGGTAGTGAGGTGATTTTATGGTACAGGCAACTTTAAGTGTGCGCATGGATGAGGATATAAAGAAACGTTTTGATACTTTTTGTGCTGATGCAGGGATGAATGCCTCTGTAGCGATCAATATGTTTGCTCGTGCAGTGTTGCGAGAGCAGCGTATACCTTTTGAAATTATTGGTAGTGACGATCCATTCTATAGTATAAAAAATCAAGCAAGATTGCGTGAATCTATTCAACAGCTTGAACGTGGGGATGGAGTAGAGCATGAATTGATTGAGATTAATAATGACTAAAATCTGGTCTGATCATGCGTGGGATGATTATATATATTGGCAACAAAACGATAAGAATATTATTAAGCGTATAAACCAAATACTAAAAGATATTGAGCGTAACGCATATGAAGGTATTGGGAAACCAGAACCGCTTAAATATGAATGGCAAGGCTATTGGAGTCGCAGAATTGATAGCTACCATAGGCTAGTATATAGAGTAATAGGTGGTAAACTTGAGATAGTACAGTGCCGTGCGCACTATGATAATTGACGAAGTTATAGGAGAATAGAGATGAAACGAATAGGAATACTAACAAGTGGTGGCGACTGCCCAGGGATGAATGCAGCGATCCGTAGCGTAGTCCGCACATGTTTATACGAGGGGATCGTTCCCTTCGGCATAGAGTCTGGATATAAAGGGCTGATTGAGGATAAGATCACACAGATGACTAGCAAAGATGTTGCCAATACGATACAGCGTGGGGGTACATTCCTGCGCAGCGCACGCAGCATGGAGTTTAAGACAGAGGAGGGGCAGAAAACTGCATTAGCTAACCTTGAAAAACATGGCATTGAGGGGCTTGTGGTGATCGGCGGCGACGGCTCCCTGACAGGGGCAAACCTCCTATATACAAAGTACGGTGTGCCTGTGGTAGGTATCCCCGGATCGATAGATAACGATATCTATGGTACCGAGCTTTCACTTGGCGTCGATACAGCGTTAAACACCATAGTATCTAGTATAGATATGATAAACGATACTGCTAGCTCGCACGATAGAACGTTTCTGATAGAGGTAATGGGCAGAAACTGCGGATATCTGGCACTCATGGCGGCGGTAACGGCTGGCGCAGAGGCTGTAATTATTCCAGAGATAAAGTACTCCCTTGAAAGTATCATCGACAAGATCAAGAGACGCTATCAGGAGGGGAAGACGAGAAGTATCGTCCTAGTAGCAGAGGGGGCAGGCTCGGCGTACGATTTTGGCAAGGCGTTTGCGCTGATCGGTGGATTTGATACACGTATCACTGTGTTGGGGCATTTGCAGAGAGGCGGCTCGCCAACACACTTCGATAGAATACTTGGTACCAGAATGGGGATGTACGCTGTAAAACATCTGCAAGATGGCAAATATGGCGTGATGATGGGTCTTTGCAATAATGCGATAGTGCCGATGCCGCTTGAAGAGGTGCTATCGAATAAGAAGCCACTTAATACAGAGCTACTAATTCTGGCGGATGTGATGAGCTAAATAAAGGGGGCAGTTATGTCAGCTGTAAACTTGAATATAAGTACCGATAGCGTATTACAATCAAAAGCACAAGCTGTGTTGGATGAATTAGGGCTTGATATGTCCACTGCCGTTAATATTTTTTTGGAGCAGGTCGTCTCTAAAGAGGCTATCCCTTTTAGAGTAGAGAGGGTGGTAAAGAGTGAGCGTTCCGAAGTGATGGGGAGTTTAAAGGGTAAGATTTGGATGGCAGACGATTTTGATGCGCCGCTTGAAGAGATGAGCGAGTATATGTGATGAGATATCTGATTGATACTCATATACTTATATGGTTTTTCGAAAGTCCCTCTAACTTGCCATTAAAAATAAGAGAGGAGATACGCAATAATAAAAATAGTGTGTATCTATCATCCGCCTCTTTATTTGAGATTGCAATAAAGGTGAGTTTAGGGAAGTTAAGGCTTAGCGTTACATTTGATGAATTTCTGGATCGGATAAATGGTGCCGAATTTGAAATACTTCATATTCGTGACGAGTATTTGAAGTACCTTATCAACCTGCCATTTATACACAAAGATCCATTTGATAGGCTGATTATATCATCTGCGCTTGCCGAAGATCTGATACTTATTACCGCAGATGAAAATATTCATAGGTATGATATATCGTATTTGTGGTAAAATTACTTGACTTTGCTGTACTTACGTATATAAATCGCTTAGAGGGAGAAACTTATGTCGATAAAAGATACTATAAATGAAGATATGAAAAATTATATGAGAAGCAAGGACACGCTTGCGCTTGAGGCTGTGCGCATGCTTAAGAGCGAGATAAAGAATAAAGAGATCGACGAGATGAAGGAGCTAACGGACGATGGCGTTTTAAAGATCATCCACTCCACCATCAAGAAGAACAAAGAGGCTGCCGAGATCTATGCAAAGGCGGCTAGAAAGGATCTTGAGGATAAAGAGAATCGCTACAGCGAAGTTCTCTCCAAATATCTGCCAGCGCAGATGGGTGAGGGGGAGCTGCAATCTATCGTCAAGGCGGTACTTGCGGATATGCCCGATGTCGACCCTAAAACTGGGTTTGGCGTTGTGATGAAGGCTGTGCTTGCCAAGGTGGGCAATCAGGCGGATGGCAAAACTGTGAGTGCAGTAGTAAAACAGACACTAGAGGGAGCTAAATAATGGGTGTAATTGATATAGTATGTCTCATAATACTTGTATTATGGCTTCTTTTGGGGCTTAAACGTGGATTTATCTACGAGATACTGTGCATTGCGGTTACGGTGCTGGTATTCGTGCTTACGTACATTGTTCATCCGATGTTGACCGATATTGTGGGCAAGATCGCTACGCCTAGTGCGGCACTGAATCATATTGTATTTATAATATCGTTTGTCGTTGTTTGCTAGATAGTGCATATCTTTACAAATAAGATCGTTACCACATTAGGTACATTTGAGAAGATCGGCACGGTTAGCAGGATTCTTGGGGCGATAACATCCACATTTAGAGGCACAATATACCTTAGTCTTGCTCTGTGGCTACTGGTATCTTTCCTGAACCCACAGTCGAGCATATCGCAGCAGATACAGAATGGTGCAATATCCTCCAACACACAGAAGGTTGCCGCTACATTCTATAATGGTATGGCATCGCTTATGAATAATAGCGAAATAGAGGCTGATGAAAAGCTTTGATGTTGACACGTTAGAATTTCCGTTATTTTGCGATACTCTTCGACGTACATTTGTTTCATCATTTGCGTCGGAGAGGATGTTGCAACTCTCCCCTAAAAGGTCTATCCCAGAAGCGATCTCCTTCCAAAACGACCTCAAATGTCTCTTAGACCTTTTTAATAATATCAACCCGCCGTCGATCAACAATGACAATAAGTTTTATCTATTCTATAAACGTATCTCTGATCTGGAGAGCCAATTTCTATCTATCGAGCCAGAGGAGTATATAACGATCAAGGATCATCTTCAGCAGATGATCTCGCTTCGGCAGTACCTTGTGGCGAAACAGCGGAATATCTTACGTTTAGAGCCTATAGTCAGCGCATTACAGCCAGATGTTGAGCTTGCAGACACGCTGGAGCGCACCTTCGAGCCGAGTGGCGAGATAAAGGACAGTGCCTCGCACGAGCTTATGTCGCTACGGCGTAAGCTAAAAGAGGTTAAAAAACGTATTCAGAGCCTATTGCAGGAGACCTTTAATAAACCGAACGCTGACAAGTATATACAGGAGTCTGTGGTAGTATTGCGAAATGGCAGATATACGATCCCATGTAAAACGAACTTTTCGCAGTATATATCGGGGATAATACACGATAGATCTGCGAGTGGGCAGACTTTGTATGTAGAGCCAGCTGCCTGCGTTGCGATTAATAACGATATGCAGGGGACGATACTTGCGGAAAACCTTGAGGTCGCAAGAATCCTTGCAGCACTTCTTGCAAGGTTTAACGCAGGGCTTCCAACGTTGCACACCACGATTGCAGCATATACAGAGCTAACCTTTCTGATCGGGCTTGCGGCGTTTTATCGTGGGTACGATATAGTATTTCCAGAGTTTGGTGAGAAGATTGCGCTAATTGGGCTACATCATCCGCTACTAAAGATTAATAAAGGTGATGGATCTATCCCTGTGGATATAAAGCTATCTGATAGTGAGCGGCTGATCGTTGTGAGCGGCCCTAACACTGGCGGTAAAACTGCCTCGCTGAAATCGATCGGGCTGAATCATCTTATAGCGATGTCGGGGCTACCAGTGATGGCACGTCAGGCGAATATGGTCTTCTTTAGCGATATCAAGGCAGATATTGGAGATAAACAGTCTCTTGTGATGGATCTGAGCACATTTTCATCCCATATAACGAATATAAATAGCATTATCACAGGGATCGGCAGACGTGCCTTAGTGATGTTTGACGAGCTAGGCACAGGCACCGACCCACGAGAGGGGGCGGCACTTGCACTATCGGTGCTGGATTATCTAAAAGATAAGAACGCTACGGTGATAGTGACGACGCACTTTTCAGAGCTAAAGGCGTACGCCTACGAGCAGCGGCATGCAAAGCTATACTCCGTCGATTTTAACTACGATACATACGAGCCTCTATATAGACTATTAGAGGGGATTGCAGGTAAATCTGACCCGATCCTTATCGCCACTCGTTTAGGGTTTCCTAAAGAGGTGATCGAACGGGCGGATAGCTATATGCAGAGCATGAAATCGCAATCTGATATGGCACTTGAAGAGCTTAATATGATGCGAGCAGAGGCGGAGCATACGAAGCGGATGTTAGCCGAGCAGGAGGCCAGGCTTCTTGCCAAAGAGCGTAAACTTCAAGATGGTGAATCTGACTTGCAATCGAAGCTATCAAAGAAGGAGCTTCAACTTCTGGAGGAGACCTATGCGCTACTACAGAAGGGTAAACGACTTGCTGATGAGCGAGCTAAACGACCAGCGGAGGAGATAGCAGAGGATATTAAAGCTGTTTCAGAGAAGATAACAGCTATAAAATCAAAACAGAAGCCGATTGCGGAGCTAAAAGAGGGCGATGTTATCTTCCTAGAGCGGTATGGCAAGATCGGCAAGGTGCTATCTCTGGATGCAAAAACCGCCTACATGGATATGGAGGGGCTTAAAGTCAAGATAGATCGCCGTGAGCTTGTGGGGCATAAGGTGGGCGATAATAAACCGAAACCGATCAAAGTTTCATCAAAACATACTGCAGAAAGTCGTGGAGAGCTTGTATTGGTGGGAAAAAGAGTGGAAGAGGCTCTTGATATACTGGATAAATACATCGACGAATCGCATTTATCAGGCTATAATAAGGTATATATTGTTCATGGTAGAGGTTCAGGGCAGCTCCGCAGAGCTATCCAAGATTTTTTGCGCACATGCGGCAGAATTAATAGCTACCATACAGCTACAACGGAAGAGGGCGGGAATGCAATCACAGTCGTTGAGCTATAAGGAATTTAAAGATGAATACCGTTATTATTGCCAATCCCACCAGTGGAAGCTACAATAAAGAGTTACTAGAGTCGTGCGCAAGCGTTTTACGCAAACGTTTCGGCGATGTATCTATCGAGCATACGAAGGCGCCAAACGAGGCTGGCAAAATCGCTCGCAGCGCCAACGCCGATTTAGTTATCGCAGCAGGTGGAGATGGGCTGATAAATGAAGTAGCAGCAGGGATGGTAGGTAAAACTAATACGCTATTTACCGCTCTGCCATTTGGTACGGTGAACGTTTTCTGCAGAGAGTTCAAGATCCCACTAAATCCACTAAAGGCGGCGGAGCGGTTCAACCCTGATAGCACAAAGCTAATACCGATCGGATTCTTAGGCGATCGCCCCTTTGTGCTTATGTGTGGGTTTGGATACGATGCCGACGTTGTGCGCTCTGTAGTGGCAAAAAAATATAAAAAGCATAAGACGCTCGCCCACATAAAGGAGGGGATCTTATCGCTGAATAATAGCTATCCACGCCTAACGGTATATATAAATGGTAAGGAGATACATGCATACCATATAATTATATCGCTCGGTCACCTCTACGCTGGAAATTTTAGCTTGTCAAACTCTATAAAAGATAATAAACTAAATGTGTTCTTACAGGGAGGAAACAAAATGGGTTCCCTCCTTTATTCAACCTTCACTATGGCTATGGGTGGTGGATTCCCTACTGCCCCGATCTACGCTGATTCTATGAAGGTTGTTGGTACGAACCATGCGCAGGCAGATGGCGAGTACATAGACACTGAGATTATTCAGAACTATGTGCATATACAGAAATCTGCTCTACGAATTATTATGTAAAAATCCCTCAATCTGTCTGGATTGCGGGTCAAGCCCGCAATGACGTGGTTTGGTTCCTCGTAGGGGCGAGGTCTATCCGCCCTATTAAAAGGAGAGTGGATATGAACAAGTATAACAACCAAACCATCACAGGATTCTTAATCTCATCACTGGTTTGGGGTGTTGTTGGTATTCTTTTAGGGCTATTATGCTCTTTGCAGCTCGGCGATCCAGAGTTTAACTTTGGTGCTTATTTCAGCTACGGCAGACTTCGAACAATCCATATAGACGTCCTCTCCTTCGGTTTAGGTCTGGGGGCTATATTCGGTCTCTTCTACTATATGACAGAGAAGCTCACTAAAACAGCTCTCGTCTGCCCACGTCTCACAAGGGTACACCTGATCTTTTTCAATATATTGATGGTAGTAACGACCGCTACACTCTTCGCAGGGATGAACCAATCCAACGAATATGCAGAGTTTGAGTGGTGGGTGGATATATTATGGGTGATCCTATGGGTTATCTTCGCTGTCAGTATATTCGCAACTATAATTAAGCGCAAAGAGAAGCATATGTATGTATCGATCTGGTATATACTTGCCTCTATTATTGCGATCGCAGTACTCTTTATAGTGAATAACTTGGCAGTTCCTGCAAGTATCATGAAATCGTATCCACTCTTTGTAGGGATGAATAGCGCAAATGTGCAGTGGTGGTATGGGCATAATATCGTAGGATTTCTATTAACCACGCCTATCTTAGCGATCTTCTACTACTTTCTACCAGTATCGAGTGGGCTTCCGATCTACAGCCACAGACTCTCGATGGTATCGTTCTGGGCGTTGATCTTCACCTATCTATGGACTGGGGCGCACCACCTGATCTATTCGCCACTGCCAGACTGGATTCAGACGGTATCGATAGTATTTTCGCTATTCCTGATCGCTCCATCGTGGGGGTCGGTG
>JAITWF010000081.1 GCA_031285415.1 Deferribacteraceae bacterium | reverse complement strand
CCCCTCTGATAGCTGCCCGATCGGTCTATTCGCTAGCGCAGATAGCCCAACAGATTCTAGAGATTTCATAGCGATAGCCTTTTCTCGTTTGCCAGCACGTTTAATTAAGCCTAACTTTCCGTATGTGCCAGCAAGGACGGCTTCAAAGACGGTAAGGGGCATTTTGGGGTCGAGATCTGTAGCTTGAAAGACGTGGGCGATCTTCTGTCGCACCTTAGGGGTTACGATCTCTCCTTTATAGTGTACAGTGCCACTTTTGAGGGGCGTTAATCCGTTGAATAGCCCTAGTAGCGTAGATTTCCCTGTGCCGTTCTTGCCGATCAGCGTCCAGAACTCATTGGGGTATATATTGAATGTTATATCATGTAGAATTTGCCGCTGTCCGAAGCTCACGGAGGCGTTTTGGAAGCTCACCATTGCGTTCATGCTATTTCACCAACGTTTCTAATTGCCTCACATTGTAGTTTAAAAGGGTGAAATAGTCTAGCGTTTCATCGTTAAAGCCAGGATAGCTTGACAGCACGACGTGCGGCACCTTTAGCTCTAAAGAGAGGGGAAGCCCCACATCTGCGCCGCTCTGATAGTTGTCCACCACCCCTGCGAGCGGTTTCCCCCTCAGGCGCTCGATCGATTGGGCGATCTCTCTAGGGGTGAGATCCTCCGCTCTGCCGAACGATTCCACCACGGCAAAGCCAGCCCACAGCACAAATTCACGCAGTATCGAAGAGGAGGCAACCTCTCCATTAGCATTCATAAGCCGTTTCTTTGCGTCAGCACCTGCTGATTGCACTTTAGCGATTCGCCTATTGGCACGCTCTTTGAATAGATCTGCCTGATCGGGGAACGCCTCCGATAGCACCATCTGTATATCTTTTGTAGCACGAATCTGCACGTCGGGGATCAGCCAGCTGCCCCCAGGGCTTATCACCTTAACTTTCAGCCTTTTACTGTCGACCGCCTTCACAAGCCCTGTCACCTGCGACATCTTCTGTTGAGAGGTGTGGATTATCAGCAGATCCGCCTTCGCTGCAAATACGAAGTCGGTCGTTTTATTCCCCTCGTGCCCGGGGCAGGAGGAACCTGCTATTATAGTAACGATCTCCGCCCCTTTATCGGTGAGATCGGCAACGATATCCTCGATTAGTGACGTCCCTGCGATCACCCTTATCTCACTAGCCTCTACGGTAACTGTTAGTAGTAGGAGGGCAACTATAGTCTTTATCATCAGAATGTAACACTCATGCCAGCGGTAAACGTTCTGCCAGGCATATAGTAGTTTGCGCCGTTGTCATCTTTAGCATAGGCGTACTCTCGGTCTAGCACGTTATCCACCGCTAAGTACACCTTGCCAGCCTGCAAGATCTTATATGAGAAGGCGTACTCTAGGCGCAGATTCAGCACGCTCAACTCGGGCAGTTTATCTCTATCTGTCAGCTCTGCAAAGTTTACATTTGGACGAGTAGAGGTGCCAGCGTATACGTTATGCTGATATTCGTAATCGCCTGAAAGGGTGAGGCTATCTATAAAGTTCCACTTGAACCCTGCGGCAAAGGCAAACTCGGGGATATACGGCATATTATCTCGTGTGATACCATCATCGCCAGTCGCCTCTGCATTCAGCCACGTCAATCCAGCGTAAAGCTCGGCACTGTCGATAGGGTATATATTTGCGCTAAGCTCTACGCCGTTTACCTCGTACGTTGCAGAGGTGTTGAACGATGTAGGCATTGCTCCACCTAGATACGCTCTAGTTCTATTCTTGCCATCGTCGAAGAAGTATGCGGCGTTGAATGTGGCGTAATCCATATCGTGAGTAAGGGCGATCTCATAGTGGTCTACCTCCTCTGGCTCGATACTTTCAGCGTCGATAGTGGATGGTAGCGATTGATTTAGCAACGCCCCCTGCAAGATCACAGGCGATGGATAGTTCACCCCCTGTGCATAATTGAGGCTAAGATTCGTTCTCTTATATCCCAAAACGACGCCAGCCTGTGTGGAGGTTTTATCGTCGAATAGGTCGTGAAAATATTGACGCATGCCTAGAGATGGTGTGAGATGAAAGCCGCTCTCACTGCCAAAAAGTTGGCTAATGGCTAGATATGGGGCGATTATCGTCTGATTGGGGAAGTTCCACTCTCTATAAACGCCTGTTGCGTGGTTGTCGGCCTCATTTTTAAGGTTTATCATATCGTAATCTACCCCTGCAATGAACTCGTTGCCAGCCCATACGCTGAACGTCTCTCTAGCACGCAATCCGTAGAGGTTATTCGACTGCTTTGAGTCTTCAACGCCATCTTTATCACCAAATATATCAAACTCTGTATCGTTGTAGTACGCCTTTATATATCCAGTTGCGTCTGCGTAGCTGTTTGCGACTGTTAGTGAGGTGAGGGTGGTCTCCGTATCGAATCGATATCCTGTAGAGGGTCTTGCGCCAGTGGAGGGGAGGTCTGGTGCCTCCGTCTCGGCGGATACGTAGTTTGCTAAGAGGCGCACAGACCAATGATTGTTGATAGCGTAGCCGATATTTCCGTAGTAGCTCTGCTGATCTGCGGCGGAGTTGTCGACGTGACCATCGGTGGTGATATAGCTTTGGGCTAGGTAGATATCAAATTTGCCCTGTTTATAGCCTAATCCTAGATTCTCTGCGATAGTACCGTAGCTTCCGCCTGATAGACCAAACTTTATCTCATGCCCATCGTTTACCATATATTTAGGGATAAAGTTGAGCATTCCATAGCCAGAGCCAAATCGAGAGGGCTGCGGATATTTATAGATCTCCATACCGCCAAGGGCGTACACTGGGATACCGTCTGCAAGTGCCTGTCCGTATAGAACGCCAGAGCGAGGCACATCGTCGAAGTATATATTTAGATCAGGGCTTGGGTGGCTGGCACCACGTCCACGTATGAATAGGCTTGCGCCGCTCTGCCCACCGATTATATTTTTCTTCTGAAAGGTGACGCCGGGGACGGTTTTGAGGGCGTCGTAGAAATCAAGCGCACCCTGCCGCTCGATCTGCTCCTCTGTAACGGCGTTGAACGATGTGCCATATTTTGTGACAGTCGGCACCGCTGGCGGCTGATCTGGTACGCCATATATGGTGGTATCTGGAAGGGTGTATGCGGAGCGTGTCCCCTCGGAGAGTTCACCTTGAGCAAACGCAACCCCTGCAAACAGTAACCCCACAAGCAAATATAAGATAGACCTGATCATAAACGCTCTCCCTCTCTGTCAACAGGTACAATAAATAAACGATTTATGCAAGGGGTGAAAGTTGTAAAAATGAAAAAAGCCCCGAAAAGGGGCTTTAATGTTGATTCTGCCGGAGGGGGGACTCGAACCCCCACACCATCGCTAGCGGTGGATTTTGAATCCACTGCGTCTACCATTCCGCCACTCCGGCTCAAATAGGAGTTATATTGATACTTACTTTCGTTATAATTGTCAAGATATTAATTGGCTTGATTTAAACTTCCGAATGTATACTGGTTGCGACCGTTTCGTTTTGATTCGTACAACATCTCGTCTGCTTTCATTACAAATTCGGTTTCGCTATGCGTATACTCTACCATGCCAGTGGTGATACCGATCGAGACTGTAACGATGTTTGCAGGGGGGTTCCCCATATGTCGCACATCCAGCTCTCGCACCTTTTCGAGCATGCGTTGTGCAACAGTCAGTGCGCCAGCTTCGTCGGTGTTTGGCATAATAGCGACAAACTCCTCGCCGCCGTAGCGTGCAACAAAATCGTCCGTCCGTGTTACACAGCTTCGCAGAGCCTCCGCAACCTCTTTCAGGCAGCTATCCCCCTCGACGTGGCCGTAGATATCGTTATATCGCTTGAAATTATCGATATCGATCATCATAAGTGTCAGCGGTGTTTTTGAACGAGTGAGTGCCTTATGAAGTTTGGGCATATTTTCATCGAAGAAACGCCTATTATATATGCCTGTTAATGAATCGTAAAAGAGTTTGCCAGCCTTCATCTCTAGCTCTACACGAGAGAGTGCGCCTGCGATCATCTCGCTTGCAGAGCGCAGGATAATCTCGTCACTTTCAGGGAAGAACTGCTCGTTGCGGCAATCATCGAAGCCTAGAAAGCCCCAGAAGTGGTGTTGTAGAAAGATAGGAACGACCAAGATCGATAAGATTCCCTGTGGCGTCAGTGCCGCTTGTTCGCTTTCAGGCATACAGCGGACGATATCGTTGATACAGTACCCCTGAGACAGTAGCTGTTCCCATCTAGGTGCGACATCGTTATACGATGCTTCGGTCGCCAATCGGTAGTTCCACTGCGACTCTACGCCGTTTGACCATTCGTACCGCTGGGCGCAGTAGTGGATTCCATCTCTGTAGTAATTCTTCCATATATAAACACGATCGACATCCACAAGCTCTGCCAACAGGTGCAGAGATTCTTGAATATTTTCATCTATTATATCGGCATGGGATTGTAACATTAGGAGAGCAATGTTGTTAACGGTTTGTAGCATTTCAACTTTATGCTCAAGTTCTCTCAACTCTTCTCTACACGGCATATATCGTCACCTTAGGATCATAATACATTGAGATCCATGGAAAGTGCAAGCTAATTTCCGCTACTCATGTAGATCTTCTTGTACTCCACATAGTGAAGGGCGTTATCTCTGATCCCTTTCACGTCATCGTCGGTCAGTTGGCGTGTCACTTTGGCAGGATTCCCCATTATCATAGATCTCTCTGGAAATACTTTGTTGGGTGGCACTACGGAGCCTGCGGCGACGATAGATCCGCTGCCGATCTTTGCGTTATCTAATATGATAGCACCGATCCCGACGAGTACCGTATCGCCAATTTCGCAGCCGTGCAAGATAACGCCATGCCCGATGGTGACAAATTCCCCTATCTTTGTGGGATATTTATCCTTTGTAACGTGTATAACACTGCCATCTTGCACATTTGAGTAGTTGCCGATATGGATTGTATCAACATCGCCTCTGATTACGGCGTTGTACCATATGCTCACATCGTCGCCTAGGTATACCTCACCTAACACAACAGCACCTTCGGCAATAAATAGATCTTTGCCAGCTGTGACACCCTTTTCAAGTCGTTTTAACATGGTTTGCATTAGACCCCTCCCAAAATTCCCCTTCGCCAGCGGAGGGGAATTATAATATTCTAAGGATATCCTGTATCGCCCTTATCGCTTTTTTGATATTCCACTGCTGTGCACTGCGCTCGCCGCAGTAGTTTGAGATCGCTCTGATCTGCGCCACCTGTACGTTAAAGTTTGCAGCGGCAAGGGCGAACGCCGCCCCCTCCATCGATTCCACGGCGGCACCAGTTTTTTTATGATAAAGCTCCGCTAACTCATCTGTACTAGATAGCATAGATACCGTATTTGCGCTATATATAGGCAATTCAATAGATGGTAAGGCTAATTTAATCCTGTTTTCTGGACATATTGGAAAGCCGATCTCGTGTGTGCCTGTGATCTTAGGAGGATTTTGCGTGTATAGTGCCTCATCGACGAAGTGGTCGTAATCTATTGCGCACACGGTGCCTACATCGATTGTGCCTTTATATGCGCCAGCTATGCCGATAAGGAGTGGGGTAGAGGAGGGGTGAGAGCTAAGATATCTCGCCAGCGTTATGGCGGCGTTTACCTTGCCTACCCCTGTGACAGTTACGAACTGATCTTTATAATAAAGCCCTTTGAAGCCATCTTGGGTGGTGAAGCTATCCGATTCAAAGATAGCCTCCGCCTCCCTCTCCGATGGTACAAATATAGAGTACATTAGAAACCCATAAGGATTAGCTACACTTAGAGTGGCCGCAAGACATGCATGTGCTGCACCCCTCGATATACTCAACAGGGCCTCCGCACACTGAACATGCGCCGTTACCTAGTTTTTTTCCCTTCTTTACAGGTGGATTAAGGAATGATTCC
>JAITWF010000065.1 GCA_031285415.1 Deferribacteraceae bacterium | reverse complement strand
CGGCGGCTGTGAAGGCTGGAATCGAGTACGTCAGCCGCTCTCTACCGAGGATCTACGAGAGCTTTGCCAATCTCACGAAACAGCGACGAATCCTTGTATTCTGTGCTAGAGGCGGAATGCGCTCCGAGTCTGTGGCAGGATTATTCGCCTCCATCGGCTTTCCTGTGACGAAGCTCACAAACGGCTATAAGGGGTATCGACAGCATATACTATTGAAGCTACCAGAGCTGATAGCGCAGAAAAAGTTCGTTACCCTATACGGCAAGACTGGCACAGGCAAAACACATATACTTCATGAGATAGAACGGCTTGGATACGATATTCTAGACCTTGAGGCGTGTGCAAATCACAGAGGCTCCCTTTTGGGTGCAGTGGGGCTGCCAATAAAACGCTCGCAGAAGCAGTTTGAGACGCTTCTATATAATGCCCTATATAACGCAAAATCCGATACGATCTTCACCGAGGGGGAGAGCAAACGGATCGGCACCATCTATATCCCTAACGAGCTGATGGATCGGCTCGACTGTGGGCGTAAGCTCGTGATAGAGGCTACGATAGAGACTCGCAAAGAGGTTATAAGAGAGGATTATATCGGCGACAACTTCGATAAAGCCTCTGCTATAGAGGGGTTAACAAAACTCGTGCGATATATCGGTACGGAGAGGGTGCAGGAGTACACAGATCTGATCGAGTCCGCCTCTTACGACAAAGTTATTGAAGAGCTGATGATCAGATACTACGACATCGTCTACAACACTACAGACTCTCATGAGCGCACCTTTCTGAATACCTCGGCAGAGGAGACGGCGAAGGAGATTGTAGAGTATATCTTCCCTTTTTGATCAATTAAGTATATATTCAGATAAAATTGAGCAGGAGCGGTTATGGGTAATATTCAGGCTATATCGACAAGCGACAGGAAAGGGATCCAGAAAACCAACGTAAATAGTGCAGAGCTTCGTGTAGAGCATGGCATTGTGGGCGATGCCCATGCAGGGAATTGGCACCGACAGGTCAGCCTCCTTGCTCAAGAGAGTATCGATAAGATCGTTGCCAAAGGGCTTGACGTCAAAAGTGGCGACTTCGCCGAAAATATCACCACATTAGGGGTAGAGCTACCGACGGTGCCTGTAGGCTCACGCCTGTTGCTAGGCGGTACAGAGCTGATCGTATCACAGATCGGTAAAGTCTGCCACCATCGCTGCGCAATATACAATAAAGCTGGCGACTGCGTTATGCCTCGAGAGGGGATCTTTGGCGTAGTGGTGAAGCCTGGCGAGATCAAAGTGGGCGATTCCGTCTCCATCGAGCCGAAAGAGGGCTTCTCTGTAGGTATCATCACGCTAAGCGATCGTGCCTCATTAGGGGTATACGAGGATAAAACCGCTCCAGAGATAGAGAGGGTGCTAAACGAATCGATGAAATGTTCATTCATCCGCAAAGAGCTACTGCCAGATGAGCAGAAACGCCTCGAGATGACACTTATCGACTTTGCTGATATTCAAAAGTTCGATCTTATAATAACTAACGGCTCCACAGGGGTATCTCCACGAGATATCGCCCCAGACGCCATACTCAATATCATTAATAGACGGCTAGAGGGCTTTGAAGAGCATATGCGTGCAGAGAGCGTGAAGAAAACGATCCACGCAATAATCTCTAGAGCGGTCTGCGGCATACGAGGGGGAAGTCTTATTATAAGCCTCCCTGGCAGCCCGAAGGCGGCGGTGGAGAACTTGCAATCGATTATCGAAGCGATACCACATACGATCGATAAGTTGCATGGAGATCCGTCCGAGTGCGGCAGATGAGTCCGCTCTTTATTGCTCTAGACGGTATTGACGGCACAGGCAAGTCAACTCAGGTCGACCGCCTTGCGGCGTACCTACGTGAGCACAATGTACGCACTGCAACCACGAAGGAGCCTGGCGGCACGCAGGCTGGCACAGCGATCCGCTCGATCCTTCTTGATACGAATATGATCCTAGAGCCTGATACCGAGATCTTGCTATTTTGCGCCGATAGGGTGGAACATCAGCAGAAGGTACTATCAATTTTAGAGATGGGGACGAGCGTTATATCGGATCGATTCCTCTCCTCCACATGGGCGTACCAGATCTTTGGTCGCAAAGAGAGGAGCGATCTTTTAGAGGCGATACTACCGCACACGATCACACGATACCCCGATCTCACGATAATCCTCGATATGGAGCCAACTGTTGCCGTCGAGCGTGCAAAAGCTCGTCTAATGCAAGAGGGGAAGACGCTCACCGAGGGGCGGTTTGAGGCGGAGGAGATAGAGTTTTTTACCGAAGTACGCAAGGGGTTTCACTGGTATGCAGGTGAGGAGCGGTTCGGCAGATCGGTTATAGTAGACGCTACAGGCGATATCGACGAGGTATCGGCAAAAATACAAGAGATTGTGAATGAACTTAATTGGTCACATTAAGCAGCAACACTTTTTTAGGCAGACGATAGCGGCTAGCCAGCTCTCTCACGCCTATATCCTACACGGCACGCAGGGGATCGGCAAAAAGCAGTTTGCTATAGAGCTTGCCCGTGGGCTTCTATGCCCCGAGCGAAAGATCTTTAAACCGTGCGACTGCCCCTCCTGCACACAGGTTATTGAGAGGGCGCACCCCGACTTTTATCTATTCGACGATAAAGAGGGGCTATCTATCGAGAATGTGCGAAACGTATCAGAGATCTCTGGGACGACCCCCTACTCTAGCAAATACAAGGTGATAATCTTTGATAATGTGCATATAATGTGCCAGGCGAGTGCAGCTGCGGCGAACGCCCTACTAAAGACTTTAGAGGAGCCTGGCGACAACACGATCTTTCTGCTCGTTACTCATAAGCTCGATAGAGTCCTACCAACGATACAATCTCGCTCGCTCAAGGTAAACTTTGATCCGCTAGCGGATAAAGAGCTGGGGCAGGTTTTAGCGACTATCGATAGTAGCAAGGATTGGAAACCTACTATAAAGTATGCACAGGGGTCGGTTGCAAATGCTGTAGCCCTCTCCGATCTACCTATTGAACGACTTATTCAGTGCATAGATAAGAGGGATCTAGCTGGATTTGGTACGATCTTCTTAGCCCTTTCAGATAAAGATACCCTGATCCCTGTGATCGGGCTGATTCAGAGCTGGTTTCTATCAAAGTATAAGGGCAATCTCAAGCCAGAGTATGCCCTATTTATACAGTACATGAATAAGGTGATAAAAAACCTTGATTATAATGTGAATATGCCGTTAGTGCTCTTTGATTTTTTTACTAAACTGGAAGAAGTCGTATGAAAATTGTAATTGTTGGTGCAGGTGAGGTTGGAACATCGATCGCTCGTCAGCTTATCGACGACGGCAAAGATGTGATCCTGATCGAGCGAGACGCCGAAAGTGCAAAGCGTGCGAGCAACTCACTCGACTGTCTAGTCGTTACAGGAGAAGGCACGCACGCAGAGGTATTAAAGGAGGCTGGCACTGCTGGGGCGGATATCTTCATCGCCGCAACCACCTCCGATGAGGTTAATATCATCTCGTGCATGATCGTTGCCGCCGAGTTTGACGTTCCTGTCAAGGTCGCAAGGGTGCACAGCGTGGAGTATTCAAAGAGCAGAGCTTTTAATAGCAAGATCTCTGGCGTAGACTACCTCGTCAACACCGACCGTGAGGCGGCGTGGGAGATCTCGCAAACTATCGAGCAGGGTGCAGATTCCACCATCACAATCTTCAAAAATACCGACGTTCAGATGAGAGAGTACTATATAGAGCAGGATGATTTCTACGCTGGCAAGGTGTTGAAAGATCTCAAGACCGATATGAAAGAAGATTTCATCGTAGCAGGTGTCGTCCGCAAGGGGCAGTTAACGATCCCTGCTGGCGATTTTGTTATAGCCGAGGATGACACTATATATATCGTAGCCGATAGGCGCACCTTCTCTCGTATGGCTAGTAAATCGGGGCAGAAGGAGTCGAAGCTTCGCAAAATTGCCGTCGTTGGCGGTACGCCGATAGGGGTCGCAGTTGCCGAGTATATGACCTTTAAGGGGCGAAGCGTCACTATTATCGATAAAGATTACGATCGCTGCCGACAGCTCACCGAAGAGGTGCCAGATGCAATGATCATCTACGGAGATATCTCCGATCACACAATATACACAGAAAGCAATATAAACAGCATGGATGCAATCATCTGCACCACCACAAATGAGGAGCTGAATATAATCAGCGGCGTATACGCCAAAGCCCTTGGGGTGAAGAGGGTTGTGGCTGTGGTAGAGAAGACTAGCTATCTGACGGTAGCAAGCAGTATCGGGATCGATTCCACCGTCAGCCCCAAATTCTGCGCAGTGAACGCTATCTTGAAGCTTACACGCAAGGGGAATGTGCGCAGTATTCACTCGATCTTCGAGGGGCAGGCAGAGGCTATCGAGGTGACGATCTCAGAGACGCTGCCATTCGTGAATAAACCGCTAAAAGAGATCATCTTGCCAGTCGATTGCAGGATCGTGGCAGTAAACCGCAACCGTAAAAGTATCATCCCCGATGGCAACTTCGAGCTAAAGGTGAACGATCAGGCGATTATCTTTGCAAAGCGCGCCAGCATTGCAGAGCTTGAAGGGATGTTGACGTAATGCACGTACGTATAATTATCCGTCTAATGGCGATCATCTCAGTGATGGTAGGGATCTTTATCCTTCCGTGCGTGGGGGGTGCGCTCTACTATGGCGAGATGGCGGCAGCTAGAGCGTTTATCACAAGTATTATACTATTAGTCGCTCCATCGATACCGATAATATTTCTATTTCGCAATAAAAATAAGGCGATCATATCAGCAAGAGATGGCTTTCTGCTGGTATTCTTCGCATGGCTATCGGCTTCGATCTGCACAGCGGTACCATTCTATATATCAGATTCCGTTACTACATGGGGGGACGCATTCTTTGAGGCTGCCTCTGGTATCTCCACCACTGGAGCGACGGTTATAAACGACATCGAAGCGGCGTATAAATCTATAGTCCTATGGCGTTCCATCGCAAACTGGATGGGTGGAATGGGGATAGTTGTGCTATCAGTCGCCCTTATGCCGCTACTTGGGATCGGCGGAATGCAGCTCTTCCGTGCCGAGGCAACGGGTAGAGACGAGGGGAAGCTTACCCCAAGAATCGCACAGACTGCCAAGATCTTATGGGTAATCTATACCTGCTTCACGATTATAAGCTTCGTGCTACTGCGTTTTGGCGGAATGACTACATTCGAGGCGATCAACCACGCCTTGACGACTATGGCATCTGGCGGATTCTCTAGCAAAAACAACGGCATGGCGCACTTTCAATCGCCATATATCCAGTGGGTTACGATGGGGATAATGTTTATCTCGGGGCTTAGCTTCTCCTTAATCTATCGACTCTTTACAGGCAAGATTAAGCGAGTCTTTATGAATACCGAGATAAAGGCATATATATTTATAATAATCATGTCGGGGCTAGCACTCACGATTATTAATAGCGTCAATGGCGTATTCCCTGATACCGCAACTAATATCCGTATGGGATACTTTCATGCGGTATCGATGATCACGTCGACTGGATATGCGACGACCGATTTCACCCTCTGGCCTGCCCTTTCGCAATATATGCTATTCATATTAATGCTTGTAGGGGGCTGTGCAGGCTCGACCTCTGGCGGATTGAAGGTTGTGCGAATAGTCGTAATGCTGAAACAGGCGTTGAACGAGATGCGCCGCCTTATCTATCCGCATGGAGTATTCGTCTTGAGGCTAAACGGCGCACCGATGAGCGACGCCTTTGCACATAAGGTAGCAGGATTTTTCTTCCTATACACATTTTCAGTGCTGATGGTGATGTTTGTGGTATCAAGTGCTGGATTAGATCTATTCACATCGTTCACCACTGGGCTTGCAGTCATCGGCAATATCGGCACAGGGTTCGGCATGATAGGCCCCTCATAC
>JAITWF010000037.1 GCA_031285415.1 Deferribacteraceae bacterium | reverse complement strand
TCGGACATCTAGGCAGACTATAATCCGTTGTGCTAACATTGCTCCTCCTGCGAAAAGTTGCTCTTCCCCTCCCCCTTGGGGGAGGGAAAAGAGGGTGTTATGAGCGTTTACCGAACAATGCAGTCCCCACCCTCACCATAGTCGCCCCCTCCTCTATCGCTATCGTAAAATCGTCGCTCATCCCCATAGAGAGGGTATCTATATCATCTGTTCTATACCTGTCAAAGATCTCTTTCATCTCACTAAAGTAGTGCCTATTGCACTCTGGCTCGTCGTACATCGGAGGAATCATCATAAAGCCCTTTAGGCGCACATTTGGAAGCGTTTGAATAGCAGTAACAAGCCCCTCTAACGCCTCTATATACACGCCCCCCTTCTGCGGCTCCCTTGCAAGGTTTATCTGGATTAGAATATCTTGAATAACGCAAGTAGCAGCCGCCTCTCTATCTATTTTTTGAGCGATAGAGAGGTTATCAACGCTGTGAATCAGTGCAAACTTGCCGATCATCGCCCTGATCTTGTTGCTCTGTAGCTTGCCTATAAAGTGAAATTTTGCATTCGGCAGTGCCTCAATCTTAGGTAACGCCTCTTGCACACGGCTTTCACCAAATAGGTCAGCCCCTAACGCCGCAAGCTCGCACATACTATCGATCGACTGCATCTTAGAGACCGCCAGAAGCGTTACCGAGCTGGGTATCAGAGCTCTGACGGCCTGGTAGCCACTCATCTATAGATAACCGACAGCATTCTGCCACACTCTGGCTCTCTGCGGTACGAGAAGAATCGCTGGCTTGCGTAGGTGCAGATATTCGCCATCTGTATATCTTTCACACCTATAAGATTCAAACGATTAGAGATCAGCTGCGCCAGGTCAAAGTGCCACTCGTCACCGATCTTTGATAGGTATGGATATGGTTTAAAGACCTGCGAGATCTCATCTATGAAATCATCCTGCACTATATAGGCAACCTTCGAGATCCCTGCCCCAATGTACGCATACTGTGGCAAATCCCTCTCCGATTCGAATAGCGGCAGAACCTTCTCAATAATCCCACCCACCGCACTGCGCCATCCACAGTGAAGAGCGGCGGCAGAGTGTGCGCCTGCGATCAATACTGGATAGCAGTCTGCGGTGAGTATCCCCAGCGCAATGCCGCTCTCAGCGGTGAATAATCCATCCGCCTTAGCATTATTTACCGACAGATAGTTCTCATCTGTCACCTTTATAATCTCAACGCCGTGCTGCTGATCTAGCGTTACGAGCTTATCGATACCGTACTGTTCCTTAAACTCTGCATAATTTTCGGCGTTGTCGCCCTTTTTACTGAAACTAACGCCATCATCCGCAGTGGTTGTCATTGCGGTGAATCCCTGTGGTGGAGCTGCTTTTACTACTGTTATCATAACTACATCGCCTCTTTAGCCTGCAAACATCTTTTATAATACATCTGATACTTCGACTCTGGAATCTCCAATATATCTGGAGCGTCTATCGGAATCTGCTTTATATTAGGTTTCCCATTATATACATCTGTCAGCACGTTATAGCTACCGTTCGAGGTCTGGTTCACCCCCATAATGCGGATATTCATGCTCATCCCCATAGTATGAAAGATCTTGCGCCCACGCTTGCCCATCTTAAAGAGCATACCGCCATATGGGAAGCTCCTTTCGGTGAACCCTAACATGCCACTTGCATGCTCCGTAGGGGTGGACATCACCATAACCTCCATATCGCACCGACCAACCCTGATCGTGTCAATATCGAAGGCAAACGCCGAGGTACCAGATAGGATCAGTAAGATAACAATTATTGTACGCATAGTTTTGATAGCTCCTTAAAAAACGCTAAAACGTTGGGCAGTGCATAATCTGCATACGTCCACGGCATAGGGGTATACTCGCCCTTTTGACGCATAAGTTGCAGATCGCCGTAGATACCACTATTAATATATATCCTATGTGTAAAATTTTTAGTGCTAGCTACAACTATCTTCTCCATCGCTAGATAGCCTGGATCAATATTTATAACTCTTTTCCCATTTTGTGCAAGCCTATTTTCAATCTCTATCGCTCTTAGTTTGCACCTTGGCAGTGCGGCAGGGTCTGTCTCCCCTTTAAATGCAACAAAATATTTGCGCAATCTCTCGCCCATCTCTGGCTCATAGTACGTCGTATGTTCAAAATCAAACTCATCGCTTCTCTTTATTATATCGCCAAAATGCTCTGTAATAAGCTCTAATCCGTCGCCACTAAGGTTCGGATTGTACATCACGGCGGCGAAGTATATTACAGGCTGGACAGTTCGGAGCATATCGCCTCTGCCTCCATAAATTTAACATCATCCATCCCACGAAACCACGTGAGCTGTCGTTTAGCGTAATTTCTTGTCTTTCTGGCTATAGTCTCCGTCGCTACATCAAGTGAGCTGCCGTTTAATACCACATCCGCTAGCTCTCGATAGCCGATCGCTCTGAAAGAGGGTAGTTCCACCGATAGTCCACTATCTAAAAGCGAGCGAACCTCGTTAAGCCAGCCACCTTTCAGCATTGCATTCGTGCGCTCATCGATATCTTTATATAAACTATCACGATCTTTATTGATAACCATCACATTATAGCGATACTTTGGCGGTCGTTGCAGCTTTTTCTGCGCCTGCGATATCGGCATACCTGTCGATTGCCACACCTCAAGCCCACGTACTATCCGCACGAGATCGTTCTCGTGTATCCGTGCAGCGGCAACTGGGTCGTTCGCTTTAAACTCTCTATAGAGGGCGGCACTCCCCTCTTTTTTTGCTCTTTCATGCAACTTTTCACGGATAATCGGATCCGCTGGCGGTACCTCAAAGATACCATCTCGCAGAGACTGTATATATAGCCCAGTCCCACCAGAGATGATAGGTATTGCGCCTCTAGAGAGGATCTCATCGATAGCACTCTCCGCCGCTATCACAAAATCGCCAGTATTATACTCACCATCAGCGTCTACAATATCGATCAGATGGTGCCTTATCCGATCTCGTACCTCTCTATCGGGCTTCGCTGTGCCGATATCGAGCCTGCGATAGACCTGAAATGCGTCGGCACTCACGATCTCAAAGTTTACACCACGCTCCGCTAGCTCCATAATAAGGGCAGATTTGCCAGAGGCGGTAGCCCCAGTGATTACAGGGATATTCATTATATAGACCTCTGAAAGTTGCTTGCAAGTGTAGCTTTCGGCATAACGAATACGATCGGTCTACCGTGTGGGCATGTATGCGGATTTTGCGTCTTAAATAGCGTATTTACGATATAGTTCATATCGTGGTTCGATAGTGTATCGCCAGCCTTGACGGCATTTCTGCACGACATAGTAAGGATCGTGCCATCGTGCCGTTTCGACCGTTTCATCTCGATAGCGTCGGATAGTATACCCAAAAACTCCTTGCCGATATCTTTTTTTGATACAGCAAGCGGCACCCTACTCACCTTTACGGCGTTTCCACCAAACGGTTCGTAGCTATAGCCAAATCCGTTCAGATCCCCCTCGATCGCCTCTAAACACTCTAGCTCTTCGGCGGTGAGGTTATTCAGCACCACTGCGTCGAAAAGCACGATCGATGGAACCGCCTGTGTGCGCTCATTGGTGTACTTTTCGTATAAGATACGCTCATGGGCAACGTGCTGATCGATGATCATCAGCTCCCCCAGCGGCGTTTCACAGATTATATATGTATTATCGAGCTGACCGATGACTTTATAGTCCATTGGATTAGAGGGTTCATTCATTGTAGGGGCGGGGTCTGCCCGCCCGATGGATATCGTTGGCACACTCTTTAGCTCTTTGCGAAGGTCGAACGCTGGGCGAGCCGTCAAGAATGGCGTGCGTTTCTCCTCTTCGGTGAATACGTGCGTCGGCTTCGCCTCCTCCATCTCTGTCAGAGCAGGATCGTCCGCCTCTTCGGCGTATATCGCTGCTGTAAACTTGCGGATAGCGTCCTCTACAGTACTCTTTACGTAATGAAATAGCTCCGAGGGCGACTCAAAGCGCACCTCCGATTTAGTCGGGTGAATATTTACATCCACAGAGGCTGGATCTAGCCGAATATTCACCACCGCCATAGGGTATGAATCGCCAGGGATCAGCCTGTAATACGCCTGCACCACCGCCTGCGTAAGGGCTGCGTCCTTTATAACTCTGCCATTCACCCCAATATATATGCTATCTCTGCGCTTTCGCTGCACAGCCACATGCGACGCACAGACATCCACCTCGCAGCCATCGTATGCACTATGCGCACTCATCATCCGATCCTCTGCAAAGACAGCTTTGGCAAGGTCTAGCGCACTTTGCGATGAGTATGTTCTATAAACCTCTTCGCCGTCAAATATAACGATCACCTCTAGCGACGGATTTATGAGGGTGAAATGTTTGATAAACTTCAAGATCTCAGCCTCACTACTGCGTGCGCTTTTAAGGAACTTTCTGCGGACTGGAAGATTATTGAATAGCTTCGATACGCTGATCTGCGTACCCTTTGAGATTGCTGTAGGTAGTAGTGGCGACAGTTCGCCGAACTTTACATTTATCTCCGACGGCTCAAACCCCTCTCGGTGGCTCTTGATCTGAAGATTGCTGACAGCACCGATCGCCGCAAGAGCCTCCCCACGGAATCCAAAGGTTGAGATATTATAAACATCCTCAACCGTCTGCGCCTTGCTGGTGGCAAAACGTTCGACGGCAACAGGGAGATCCTCAGGCGTGATACCGCACCCATCGTCGGTTATACGGATAAGCTCGGAACCGCCATCAGCGATCTCGACCGTTATGCGAGTAGCCCCTGCGTCTAACGAGTTCTCTATAAGCTCTTTAACAACATTTATCGGTCTCTCCACCACCTCGCCAGCGGCGATCTTTGCAGCAGTGTGTGGAGAGAGTCGCTTTATTTAAGGCCCTGTCAATCGCTGAAAACTCGCCCATAGCTCTAAAGTTGCGATATCGCTCCTCGCTAAGCTCCGCGGGGGTAAGTTTT